>DATMZL010000838.1:0-4925 GCA_035607075.1 Polyangia bacterium | reverse complement strand
CAGCCCCATGCCGACGCCGAACAGCACCAGACCCGCCGCCAACACCACGAGCGACGGCGCGAGAAGGATCGCCGCCAGCCCGAGCGCGAGCGCGCCGCCGCCCAGCGCCAACGTCCCCCAGCGGCCGTGCCAGAAACCCGTGCGCCACATCGTCAGCAGCGTCGCGAAGCGCGCGACCATCCACAGCCCGGCGATGCCGCCGCCCGTGTTGCCGCCGCTGACCGACGCCAGGCGGTGCGGTAGCAGCGGCGACATCGCCGAGCAGAGCACGTACGCCATCGGGAGCAACCAGGACGCCGCGCGCATCAGGAATCCATACTCGGGGCCGACCGCAGCGTGCGCGGCCTCTGGCGCGTGCGCGCCCGGACGGGCTGGAAGCGCGCGCGCCGCGGCCAGCGCCGCCAGGCTGCCCGCCGCCGACAGCAACAGCGTTTTCTCGCCGCTGAGGATCGGCGCGAGCAGCAACGCCAGCGCCGTCGCCGGCGTCCAGGTGACGTTGAACCAGCCGATGACGGCGCGCATGTCGGCGCCGTGCCGGCCCGCGCTCAGGTAGCTCTCGACGATCGGCCACGTCATCGCCGACGCCGCCGCGCCGAGCAGCGCCGCCGCCCACAACGGTCCTTCGGCGCGCGTGCCGGTCAGGGGCACCAGCGCGGCGCTCGTCCAGGCGGCCAGCGCAGACATGAGAACGGCGCGCGGCGACGACCACGCGGACAACCGACGCACCAGCTTGCCCGCCGCCGCCGCCGCGACCGCGTAGATGGCGCCCATCACCGTCGCCAGCACCAGGTTGCGGGCCGGCGAGAACTGGTAGTGCTGCGCGGTCACGAAGAAGATTCCCGCCCAGAACACGCCGCCGCTCAGCGAAGCTGTGACGGTCACCGTCAGCACGGCCGCGAGCGGCGCCGGCCGATCTTGTCGCGTTGTCATCGAGGGGACGACATCATGTCCGACGGCGGCGGCGATGCCAGGCCGCGTACGCGACGCCGCCCGCGACCAGCGTCGCCAGCGCGGCCGCGCTCTCCCGCGGGCGCTCTCGCACCGCGAGCACGGTCATGAACGCCGCCAACGCCAGGAACAGGACGCCGGAATAGGGCCAGCCCAGGGCTCGGTGCGGGCGCTCCCCCGCCGGATCGCGACGGCGAAGGACGAACGCCGCCAGCACAGCCGCGCCGCCGTTCAGGGTCAGCGCGAACCCGACGTAGACCAGGATCTGATCGAACCTCGCCGTCGCAACCGCGACGATTGCCAGCGCGCCCTGCAGCGCGACCGCCAGCGACGGCGCGCCGCGCGCGTTACGGCGGCCGAGCGCACGGAAGAAGACACCGTCCTCCGCCATCGCGACCGCGACGCGCGGGCCCGACATCAGCATGGCGCTCACGAAACCGGCGGCCGTGAGCGCGACGAGCGACGACACGATCTGCGCGCCGCCAGCGCCGAACAGCGCGCCTGCGGCGATGTGCGCGACGTTCACCTGGCCAGCCAGCGTCGCCGGCGGAACGGCGCACAGGAAGACCACGTTCAGCAGCAGGTAGAGCAGCGTCACCAACCCGGTGCCGATGCCCAAAGCGCGCGGAAGCGAACGCGCCGGATCGCGCACCTCGCCCGCCACGTAGGCGGCGCCGTTCCAGCCCGAATATGCGTACGAGATCTGCACCAGACCGACCGCGAACGCGCCGGCCGTCGCGACGAGACCGCGCGCCGGACCCGATCCGCCCGGCGAGGACGCGCCTGCAGCGAGGTGGGCGAACGTCAGACGGCCGGTCGCGAGCGCCGCCCCGACGAACACGACGATGACCGCCACCACCAGCCCGGCGAGCGCGATCTGGAGACGCGCACCGAAGCGAACGTCGAACATGTGCACGGCCGTGAGGACCGCGATCAGCGTGATCTCGACGCCCAATGTGGGCAGCGCCGGGACCAGCCCGTGCACGTAGCTGGCGAAGCCAAGCGCCCCGCCCGCAGTCGGCGCCGCAAACCCGACGATCAGCGCGACCCAGCCCGACATGAACCCGACCGCCGGGCCGAACGCGCGCGACACGTAGACGTACTCGCCGCCCGCGCGCGGCATCATCGCACCCAGCTCGGCATAGACGGCGGCCCCGCACAGCGCGAGCAGCCCCGACAGCACCCAGCCGATCAGCACCACCGCCGGCGACGGCAACGACGTCAGCAGCACGCCGGTGGTCGTGAAGATGCCCGTCCCGACCATGCTGGCGACGACCAGCGCCGCCGCATGCATCGCGCCCAGCGGGCGCTGCGCGGTCATCCGGGGAACCTCAGAACCCGCTGCCCGGCTGCGCGATGAACGCCAGCTCCTCCGGCGAGCTCTCGCGCCCGAGCGCCGTGTTGCGGTGCGGGAAGCGGCCGTAGCGCGCGATGATCTCGTGGTGCTTCTCGGCGTACTGCACCGCCGCGACCATGCTGCCGTTCAGCTCGGACGGCGCGTTCGCCGCCAGCTCCTTGAACAGCGCCACCGACCGCTCCTGCATATCGATGTCCTCGCTGTGCATGAAAGGCATGTACAGGAACGATCGTTCGTTGACGGTCAGCTCCTGATCGTCGTGGCGCGCGACGCCCTCGACGGCCGCCGCCAGCGCCTGGCGATCGCCCTCGAACATGCGCGCCGTGCCGCGAAACATGTTGCGCGGAAATTGATCCAGCACGATCACGTACGCGACGCGTCCGCGCGGATCGTCAAGCCAGCTTTCGCGCAGGCCGGCCCGCACGTCGGCGAACGTCTGGCCGAAGCGCTCCGCGATCTCCCGATCGAAGGCGTCGTCCTTCATGAACCAGCGACGCGAATGCAGGACATCCGACCGCCCCAGCGCGTCCACGTCGCCGAACCAGAACTGCAAGATGTTGACGAACCACGAATGCATCGCCGTCGCGTCTCAGCGACGATGATACGCCAGGTTCAATGCTGCGTGGCGTTCGCACCGTTCGCAGCGTTCCCGGAGTTCGCGGCGGTCGCGCTGCTTGCCGGGGTGGTCGTGAGGCCGGCGACCCATTCGTCGATCTGCTCGCGCAGCACCGGCAAGCTGACCGCGCCCCCGGCCAGCAGCCGATCGTGGAACGCCTTCACGTCGAACTTCGGCCCGAGGCGCTTCTCCGCGTCCGCCCGTAAACGCCGGATCTCGCGCTCGCCGACCTTGTAGGCCAGCGCCTGGCCCGGCCACGCGATATAGCGATCGACCTCGTTGACGATGTTGTCGTGCGCGAGGATCGCGTTGTCCTCGAAGAACGCGATCGCCTTCGATCGACTCCAGCCCATGGCGTGCATGCCCGTGTCGACGACCAGGCGGCTCGCCCGCCACGCGTCGAAGTTCAACCGCCCGAGCCGCTCGCGCGCCCCCTTGTAGAGGCCCAGCTCGTCCGCCAGACCCTCGGCATACAGACCCCACCCCTCGACGAACGCGGTGACGCCGGCGTGCTTGCGGAATTCGGGCAGACCGGCGACCTCCTGCGCGATCGCGATCTGGATGTGGTGCCCCGGCACCGATTCGTGGAACGCCAGCGCCTCGACCTCGTAACGCGCGCGCGTCTCCGGCTTGTAGGTGTTGACGAAGTACACCGCCGGGCGCGAACCGTCGATCGCCGCCGCGCGGTAGTACGCGATGGGCGCGTCCTTCTCCTCGAATTCTTCGATGCGCTTGACGATGCAGGGCGTGCGCGGCAGCCGGTCGAGGAAGCGAGGCTCCGCTTCCTGCGCGCGCGCCAGCGCCTTGCGCGCCGCGGTCTCGACGTCACCGCGCGCGCGAAAGAACGCCGACGGATCGCCGCGCAGCTTGCGCCGCAGTTCGGGCAGCGTGCCCGCGCCGAACGCCTGCTTTCCGATCCGCGCCATCTCGGCGTGGATGCGGTCCAGCTCCTCGAGGCCGATGCGGTGGATCTCCGCCGCCGGAATGTCCAGCGACGTGTGCACCTTGATGAGCTTGGTGTAGCAGGCGTCGCCGCCCGGAACGTTCGCGATCCCGGAGTGCGCCTCGTCGCGCGCGCGCGGCAGGATCTCGGTGCGCAATGCCGCGCGATAGCGTTCGAAGGCCGGGCGAATGGCACCCGCGATCGCGGCGTCGATGGCGCGCGTGAACGCCAGCCGCTCGGGCGCCGGCCAGTCCGCGTGCGCCGCCGCCGCGGGCGCGCGCAGCGGCCACTTGTCGTCCGGCTTGGCCAGCAGCGCGTCCATCTGGCCGAGCACGCGACGGACCTCCTCGGCGGTCGCGACCTTCCCGGCCGCCAGACCGCGCCGCAGGTTCGCCGTCTCCTGGTCGATGTACGCACCCATCTTTTCCCAGCGCGCCACGAGCTTCCAACCCTCGGCCGGCGTGCGCACCGGTTGCAGCTCGGGCAGCCGCAGGAAGGCGACCTGTATCCCGTCGCGCGCGTCGACAGTCCAGTCGTCCAGCGCGCAGCTCCCGACCGCCAGCTCGTTGTCGATCTCGCCCAGCAGCAACGATCGCGTCACGCGATCGCTGGCTGACAGCGCTGGGGCCGGCACCGCCGCCACGCGCTCCCGCAGAGCGCCGAGCGCGGCCAGCTGTCGATCGCGCCCCGCGGGCGTCTCGTCGCCCAGCCGGTCATCGAACCGCCGGTCGCCGAGCTCGGTGGCTTCGACCGGGTGGTCACGCAGGTGCGTGTCCCAGTATTCGGTCGCCAGCGCGGCCAAGGCCTGCGGCGGCGCGAGGACGGGCGCCTGCGCCTGCGGATTTTGACCGGGCGGCGGTGCGCCCGTCGTCCGGCACCCGAGGCTCGCGAGCAGCAGCAACGCCGATTTCTTCAACTTGCGCGCCACCGCTGACTGACTGTTCCTGCGATCAGCTCTTCTGGTCGCTCTTGGTCGAATCCTTCTTGCCGTCCTTCTTCGACTGGCTGGCCTGCGAGTCGGACTTCTCCGACTTTTCGTGGCCCTTCATGCCGTCACAAGC
>DATMZL010000543.1:0-6606 GCA_035607075.1 Polyangia bacterium | reverse complement strand
CCGGTGGTGTCGATGACGTTGCTGACCCCGGTCGTTGCGCCGCCGTCGAAGAACTGATCGGCCTGGAACGGCGGCGCGCCTTCGGCGCTGCCGGTGCGGATCTGGTAGACGGGCGAGCCCGCCGGCGTGACGACCAGCGTGAGCGACGCGACGTGGGTCGCGCTCGCCGAAACGCCGGTGACGGTGATCGGATACGTACCGGGGCTGGCGCTCGAGACGTGAACGCTGAGCGTCGCGCTGCCGCCGCCGGTGACTGACGTCGGCGAGAACGTGAAGTCGACGCCCGAGATGGACGACGCGGCGAGGAACACCGTCTCCCCGAAGCCGTTGACCGGCGCGACCGTGAGGCGCGACGAGCCGTTGCCGTTCTGCGGGATGGTGAGGCTGCCGGGCGCGAGCGCCAGCGCGAAGTCGGGCGCGCCGGTGACGCAGGTGCCGCCCGCGCACTGGCCGCCCACGCTGCCGATCGAGCAGGACGTTCCGTCCGCGACCGGCGAGGCGCTGCAGGTCCCTGGCTCGGCGCAGTGATCGGCCGTGCACGGGTTGCCGTCGTCGCAGAAGATCGGGTTGGACGACACGCAGCTTCCGCCCTGACAGGTTTCGGTGCCGTTGCAAGCCAGGCTGTCGCTGCACGACGTGCCGTCGCTCCGGTTGGTGGTCGTGCAGCCGCCGTTGTTGGGATCGCAGGTGGCGACGTGGCAGGCGTCGCCGCCCGAGCAGACGACGGGGTTGGCGCCCGTGCAGAGGCCGGCCTGACACGTGTCGGACTGCGTGCAGGCGTTGCCGTCGTTGCAGGTCGTGCCGTCGGGCCGCGGGGCGTTGTTGCAGCGGCCGAGCGACGGATCGCAGACACCCGCGACGTGGCAGGCGTCGGCGGGGCAGGTCTGGAACGGACCGGCCGCGCAGAACCCGCCCTGGCAGGTATCGCCGGTGGTGCAGCCGTTGCCGTCGTTGCACGCCGTGCCGTTCGCTTTCGGCACCGAGCTGCAAAGGCCGGTGCCCGGATCGCAGGTACCGCCGTCCTTGCATTGATCGGGCGCCGGGCAGACAAGCGGGCTGCCGGCGCAGGCGCCGGCGACGCAGACGTCGCGGATCGTGCAGGGGTTGCCGTCGTTGCAAGCTTCGCCGTCGCGTACCGGGGGCGCGCAGGCCCAGGGATCGGCCGTCGCGCCGCCGTAGATCAGCGTGTAGTGACCGGTGCTGTCCTTGTCGAAGATGTGCACGCGCGTCTGCACGAACGGCTCCTGTCCCTCGAGCCGGATTGTCCGCCGCGTCGTCCACGCGTTGTCGTAGAGGCGCAGCGAGGTGCCGTCGGAGCGCCGCACCTGCTGCAGCTGCAGCCCCGGCCCCGGATCATCGGTCCGGACGTAGACGTAGCCGCTCGCCGGCACGTCGACGGTCAGGTCGACGCTGTGGTTCGTGTCGTCGATGGCGCCGGCGATCTGGCCGCCGGTGACCTGGGTGACGGCCGCCGTGCTCCCGTCCGACGAGAAGACCTTCGCGGGGCCGTTCTCGGGATCGGGGTTGTCGTTGACGAGGAAGTCGGGCCGCCGGTCGTCCACAGGCGCGACAACCCGGACCGGGTGGATCAGCTGGTGGATCTCGATGTCGTCGATCAACGAGGACGTCTCGACGCCGATGCTGTTGACGTGCTTGTAGCTCGCCTCGTACTCGACGAACTTCCCTTGCAGCGTCGAGACCATGAGCCACTCGGCGACGCCGGTCGCGCCCGGATCGATATTCCCGAGATCGGCGTCCAGCGACGGCGAGGTCGGCTGGTCGTTCACCTGCGAGCCGATCAGGTTGAAGCCGATCGCCAGCCCCTTGTCGTTGTCGACGATCTTGGGCTGCGCGCTGTTGACGTGGACGTTGTTCGCGATCCCGGCGCCGACGTTGGTCATCATCAGGCCGACAGCGAACGGCTCGGACGGCTCGATCTCGGGCGTGAACGGATCGTCGGCGAACACGTCGCGCGACCAGAAGTACTTCACCCTCAGGCTCGGGTTCGGCAGCACCTGGATCTGCGACGGGAGCATCGGAACGTCGACGTGCGTACCGTCGAGCGTGTAGGACAGGGTTCCCCTGACGACGTAGTTGACGGGCGCATCGGGCGCGGCGTCGTCCCCGGGGACCAGCGTCCAGACCGCCGAGGCCTTCCCGCCCGCGGGGACGGTGCTGCCGCCCGATATGTCGCCGATCCCCGTCAGCGCGGGCGGCGTGATCGCGAACAGCGGCGTGGCGACGTTTCCGGCTTCGTCCCGGATGTCGAGCGTGACGGACAGGCCCTGGAGCGGTTTGTCGCCGGAGTTGTCGATCGCGAGCGACGCCTTGAAGGCGTTCCGCGACAGCACCGCCTGCTGGTCGAGCTCGACCTTCACCGTCGCGCAGACGCCTGCCTGGGCGATGGAGTCGTCGATGGTCGACTTCGTACCGCCGATGTCCGAGATCAACTGGGAGAACACGTTCTCGAAGCCGTCACCGATCGCCGCGGTGTTGGCGTTCAAGAACGCCTGGCCGGCCGCGCCCAGTCGATCGGCGTGGATGAAGTCCGGATTGGCGCCAGCCGGCAGCGTGGCGTCGTTCGAGATGCCGGCCGCCCAGTAATCGATCGTCCGGTTCCACCGATCGAGGAAGGTCTGCACCTTCTCGGGCGTGAGCGGGCGCGGGATCGGGAGCGCCAGCAACTGCGCCGCCTCGCTGGCGGTGATGCGATTCTCCTGCTCGCTGGCGTCGTCCGTCGCGTCCGTGAACGCCTCGACCCAGGTGTCGAAGATCTCGAAGTCGTCCTTCGCGATCGTCACGAAGTCGGGGTTCCCGAAGATCTCCCCCCACAGGGCCGTGTACAGCGCGACCCGATCGATGCTGCGCTGGACCTGCTGCATCGGCGACAGCGTCGAGGAGCCCTCGTCGGAGGCGAGCATCGGTGGCGCGTCGCCTCCCATGCCGCCGGTGCCGGCGGTTCCGCCCGACCCACCCGCGCCACCGGAGCCCGACGAGCCGCCGTCACCGCCGGAGCCGCCGTCACCGCCGGAGCCGCCCTCTCCGCCGGCGCCGCCCTCGCCCGTGATGTGGATCTTGGGATCGCACGCTTTCGCGCCGTCGGGCGAATTCGGTCCGCAGGTGACGACGGTGCAGAAGCTCTGCACGCACTCGAGGATCTCGATGATCTTGACGATCTTCTTCGACAGCTTCACCAGCTTGAAGCAAGGCGGCTTGATGACCTTGGTGATGCATTTGACGACCAGCTCGCCCTTCACCAGCTCCTCGACGCATTCCTTCACCTCGAAGGCGCCGCTGACGCACTCGAAGACCTCGATGATCTCTTTGATCTGTTCGATCTTCTTGAAGTACGGGTTGCAGTCGAGGAACGCCATCTTCAGCGTCTTCAGGATGCAGGGGTCGCAGGCCACGGGCTCGATCGGGACGGCGTGAGAGCCCTGGATCGCGACGTTGCCGGTGCCTATGCCGCCGCCGCCTCCCCACCACGCCGGCGTGCCCGAGCAGCCGCTGGCGCCGAAGTTCGGGATCTGCGCGGTGATCTGCTCTTCCTTCGTCTTCTCGCCGTTGCACTTGTAGGTGTAGACGGTCTCGGCGAACGGCGACGAGCAACTGTCTCCTCCTCCACTGGCGAGCAGCGTCTCTGTCGTTCCGTCGGCCGCGAGCGCGGCGGCGGCCGGCTCGGGGCACACGCGGCCCATCGCCTGATAGGTGATCGGGATCGTCACCGAGCTCTGCGCGGCCAGCGTGCCGAAGTTCGTGATCAGCGGCGAGACCAGGTAGTCCGACGTGCTGTGCGGTGTGATCGTCAGGTTCTCGGCGGCGATCAGGCCGTGATTCGTGAAGGTGATCGGCACCTCGAGGATCTCGTTGCAGCCGAGGTTTCGCAGGTCGACCACCTTGGGTTCGACAGTCACCACCGGCGCGGGGACGTTGGTCTCGAACGTCGCCGTCACCGTGAGGTTGTATTCGTCCTGGATCGTCGTCGGGACGACCGTGAACGTGTACGTGACGAGCTGCCGGGGCAGGAACGCGAACAGCGGTGACGTGGTTCCGGGTTTCACGACCAGCGTGCCGCTGAACGGCGAGTGCTGATCGGCCGTGATGTCGACGTTGTAGGCCCCAGCGGTGATCCCGGCGGCGGTGAACGTCCCGTCGGTGCCGGTCACGCCGGTCGCCGCGATCGCGTTCGTGAACGGATCGATGACCTTCACTGTCGCGCCGGCGACCTTCGGGAAGCCGTGCGCCTCGTCGAAGAACGAGAACTCGTCCTCGGCGGTGACGCTGACGCTGCCGACCGCGCTCGTCGTCGCGAGGAAGCGGAACGGCACCGTCAGCGGACCGACGGCGAGGCTGCCGGCGTAGGGGCCGAGCGGCAGATCAGCGGCGGGCGTCAACACCAGCGCGACCTCGGCCTTCTCGCCCGGGCCGAGCGGTCCGATCGTCGCCGCCGAGCCGAGCGCCATCCACGGGACGGCGGGTATATGGATGTCGAGCGCGTCCGACGCGGCGCCGCCGCCGTTCTCGATCTGGAACTTCACGGTTGTCTGTGCGCCGACGAGCATCCCGGAGTCGACCTCGCCGGGGATCGACGAGAGCTGCGCGGCGGGTGCCTTCATTGTGATCGTCAGCGCCAGCTTGGTCGTCGCCCCCTCCGCGCTGAAGACCTCGATGTCGACCTCGCCCGTGAAGTCGGCGGCGGTGGTGCCCGACAGCGAATAGGACAGCGTCCCCGTCTCGCCGGGATCGAGCTCGGTCGGCACCTGCGCGCTGACGACGAGCCCTGGAGGTGCGCCGGTGACCTGCGTGCTCAAACCGGTCAGCGTCGAATCGCCCGGGTTGCGGAGGTTCGCGCTCGCGTCGATTGTCGCGCCGGGGATCACCGTGTGCGTCGCGGTCGGCGGGTTCAGGATCAGGCCGACCAGCGTGAACGTCGCCTGCGACGGGTTGGCGAACGACGCCGGGTGCTTCGCGCCGGCCGTGTGGTCGCCGGCCTCGCCAGGCAGCGGGATGTAGCCGAGCTGAAACGCGCCTGCGGCGTCGGTCGTGACGCGGAAGATCCGGTTGTTGCCGTGGCTGGAGACGACGATCGACACGGGTAGGTTCGCAGCCGGCCCGCCCGCGAGCAGCGTCGCGGTGCCCGTCAGCGGCACGGGCGCGCTGTTCGGCGCGGTGGTGACCGAGGTCGTCAACGCCGCCGTGTAGCTGACGCGCGCGAAGCTGCGCACCGCCGGCGTCGCGTCGAACATGCCCTGCTCGTCGCCCGCCGCGACCTCCAGCTTGTGAACGCCGTCCGGGAGATCGGTGAAGCTCGCGGCCGCCGTCGAGCTGGGATCGGACCATGCCCCGCCGTCGAGCCGCCAGCGGAAGACCAGGTTGCCCACGGGCGTGAAGTCATCGCTCCCTGTGAAGCCGAAGCTGACCACGCTGTCGGTGCTCGGGCTGTCCGACTTATCCGCTGGGCCGCTGACGATCACCGTGTCCGGTGCCTGGTTGTCGACGCAATCGCTCGGCGCGCCGCAGGCGCCGTTCAACGGATCGCACACGCCGGCGGTCTGGCACCACGCCGGGCGGTTGCAGGTGACGGGCGCCCCCGACACGCAGGCGCCGGCCTGGCAGATGTCGCCGCTGGTGCAGGCGTTGCCGTCGGTGCAGGTCGTGCCGTCGGGCTTCGTGACCGTCGAGCAGTGCCCGTTCGATGGGTCGCAACTGCCGGCCAGGTGGCACTGATCGGCGGCGCTGCAGGTGACGGGCGTTCCGGGCGCGCACGCGCCGGACTGGCACGCGTCGCCGGTGGTGCAGGCGTTGCCGTCGCTGCAGGTGGTGCCGTCGGGCTTGTTCGCGACGGCGCACAGGCCGGTCGACGGATTGCAGACGCCGGGGTCGGTGCAGGCGGTGGCCGCGGGGCAGCTGACCTGCGTTCCCGCGCAGGATCCGGCCGTACAAACGTCGCCGGTCGTGCAGGCATTGCCGTCGCTGCAGGAGGTGCCGTCTTGCTTGTTCGCGTTCGCGCAGACGCCGGTCGCGGGGTTGCAGACGCCGTTGTCATGACACTGGTCGCCCGGCGCGCAGACCACCGCCGTGCCCGCGCAGATCCCCGCGTGGCAGGCGTCGGTCAGCGTGCACGCGTTTCCGTCGCTGCAGGTGGTGCCGTCGGGCTTGTTCGAATTCGCGCAGACACCGGTGGCGGGGTTACAGACGCCGTCGGCGTGGCACTGATCGCCCGGCGCGCAGACGACGGCGGTGCCCGCGCAGGTCCCGGCGGTGCACACGTCGTTCTGCGTACAGCGCTGGCCGTCGTCACAGGTGGTGCCGTTCGGCTTGGCGGCATTCGAGCAGGTACCGGTGGCCTGATCGCAGACGCCCGCGGCGTGGCACTGATCGCCCGGCGCGCAGACGACCGCCGTGCCCGCGCAGGCGCCCGCCTGACAGACGTCGGTCGACGTGCAGAGGTTGGCGTCGTTGCATGTGGTGCCATTCGGCCGGTTCGTGCCGCCGCCGCAGACGCCGCTCGTGCACCTCTCGCCGGTCTTGCAGGCGTTGCCGGTGCTGCAGGTCGTGTTGTTGGCCCGATTGCGCCCGCCCGTGCAGACGCCCGCGGCGTGGCAC
>DATMZL010000199.1:0-5680 GCA_035607075.1 Polyangia bacterium | reverse complement strand
CAGGGCACGCACGACACCCTGCTGGCCGCGGGCGGCATCTACGCCCGCCTCTACCGCCTCCAGATGCTCGGCCACGGCGCCGCGGGACGCCTCGACGCCGCCGAGTGACCTGGACGCGGCCTGGCGCTCGTCACGGATGAGGAGACGCCGGGCTGGAGATCTCCCAGGTGGGCAGCGCCTGCGTTCACAGGCTCATCCAAAGAAAGAGGGAATGGCCAGCGCGCTCAGCCTTCTGCGCGAGCGACGCGATCCCTTCGAACGCGTCGGCGACCTCGCTCGCCGTCCACCTGCTCAGCGCGAACTCCTCGGTAGCTGCCCACTTGCTCACGGCGACTTGCTTGTCCGCATCCGCGAGCGTCGCCAGACGAGCGACGAGGTTTGACGGAATTTGGAAGATCCAGGGATTCTCGTTTGAGATCGTGACGATTGGTTCGTATTCGGATAGGAGCTTTTCGAAAGAGCGACCGGTGAGGATGGAATGGAGCGTTCCGAACTTCACCGAGTCGATGCCCTTGATGTCAATGCCGCCGAATTCTGCAGCAGGCGCGTCGGCGTGTCCGATCCGTTCAGCATCACCGGCGGGAGCCACCACGAGGTCACTCAGAACACCCATCGTACGATCTCCTTCTGTCTGCCAGGCCAGCGGCGAAGCGGCAGCTCGCCGCGTCTATCGGAGCACCAGGTGCACCTGCGGGTTGTCGGCGATGATCTCCCTCGGTACATCAAAAAGCGTCTCACCTTGGCTAGCCTCGGCCTAGCGTCGGCCTAGCCTCGCGATGTCCCAGCCGAGGCGCGCGTCGTCCGCCGGGAGAGCCTCGCTCGTCGGCGCAGCCAGAGGCCGAGGAGGATGAAGGCAAGCGATCCCGGGGATGACGATCCCGGCGCGTGGGAGCAACTGCAGCCCGCCTTGGATCCAGCGCCCGCCACCGCACTGCCGCCCGTGGCTCCGCCGGCCGCCGCGCCACCGCTCCCGACTCCCGAACCGGCGGCGCCGCCACGACCACCGGCCCCGGATCCGCCCGCCGTCGAACCGCCGCTCGCGCCGGCTGCGCCTCCGCGACCGCCCGCCCCGGATCCGCCTGCGGTCGAACCGCCGCTCGCGCCGCCCGTCACGCTCGTTCCGCCCGCGCCGGCGGTACCGCCCGCCCCCCCTCGACCTGCGGCGCCCCCGCCGCCCGTCGCGCCGCCTCGACCCGCCGCGCCGCCGGCGCCCGTCGCACCGCCCGTGCCCGCAGCGCCACCGGCGCCCGTCGAGCCGCCGCTACCCCCGGCGCCCCCGGCGCCCGCGGGCGACGGTACGATGACGCCGAACGCGCGCGAGTTTGAGTTGCGCGTGAGCTCGTAGCGCGGGTAAAGGAACAGCGCGCGGTCGCCGCCGGCCGACGCCACGTCGACGAGCGGACCGCTCACCAGGTAGTACGTCCCGCTCACGATCGGAATGCCGGTCGCATCCATGACGGTACCGTCCGCGGCGACGCGCTTCGCCGGGATGATGTTGTTGGGGGCCGACCAGGTGACCCAGTAAAAGTTGCCCGCCCACGCCACCTCGACACCGATCTGGAGGTCGCTGCCCGCGTCGATCGTGATCCCGTTCGGATCCTTGACCGTCCCGTCGGCGGCGACGCGCGCCGCCCGGATGTCGCGCCGCGCGTCCCAGACGACCAGCCAGTCCGTCCCGTTCGACGCCACCGCCGGTCGATACTCAACGATGCTCGAGTCGGCGGCGACCTTGATGCGCGTCGTGTCCAGCAGCGCGCCGGTCGCGGGGTTCACGCGCGACGCCATGATGTCGCCTCCCTCGCCCCAGGCGACGAGGTAGTTCGTGCCGTTGAACGCGACGGCCGGATTGTCGATCTCCAAGACGCCAGTCGCGAACGTTGTCGGGGCGCTCGGCATCGTGCCGTTCGCGAGCACGCGCGCGCCGCGGATCTCCTTGCTGGCGAGGCTCCAGGCGACGTAGTAGTCGGTGCCGTTCGAGGCCACCGACGGGAAACGCTTGTCGCCCGCCGTGAGATCGATCGGGATGGCGTTCGTGTCGACCACCGCGCCGGCCGCGGTCACCCGCCGCGCGTAGAGACCGTCCGCGACGTCGCCGCCTTTCCAGACGACGAGGTAGTCCGTGCCGTTCGAACCGACGTCCGGAAACAGCCCGTTGACGCCGCCGCCGACGGGCGCGATCGTGAAGCTCGATGATCCGAGCAGCTGGCCGCTCGGGCTCATCCGCCGCCCGTACACCGTGCCCGCCGCCGGGCCCAGCCACAGCCCGCCTGGCGCAGCGCTCTGGGCGCCGCGCAGGTCATTCCAGACGACCAGGTAATCCGTCCCGTTGAACGCGGCGTGCGGCATGTCCTGGCCGTTGGCGTGGAACGACAGCACGCTGGGCGACGCGGCAAACCCCAGGCTCGTATCGAGGCGTACGCCGCGCGCGGGCGCACTGGACGCGCTCGGCGTCGCCGCGGTGTACGCCACGTAGTCCGACCCGGCCGCGCGCGCGACGGCGACCTCGAACACATCGCCCGAGACGACCGGCATCGACGTGGCGTTCAACGCGCCGCTGGCGTTGATGCGCACGACGAGCAACGCCGTGTCCTGGATCGTGCAGAGCGTGAACGCGCCGCCGGTCCCCGTCGCGGACAGGCGGCTGACCGGATCGGTCGTGAGGCCGCCGAACGTCCCCGCGATGCTGCCGCTGCCGCCCAGCGTTCCGTCCGCGGCGACCACCTGCCAGCGAAGCGCGTCCGAGACATACGAGACGAGCCAGCTCGTCCCGTCGTTCGCGACGTCCACCAGCGAGACCGCGGCGGCGGGCGTCCCGAGCTCGATCGTCGCGCCGACCAGCGCGCCGGCGCGCGACACGCGCCGCGCCCGCAGGTATCGGTTCGCGCCGACCACCTCGTAGTAAGCGACCAGGTACTCGGACCCGTTGAAGGCGGCGGCCGAAAACCCGGCCGGACCGGAAGGCGTCGCGCTGCCCACCATGAACGGCGCCTGCGCCGCGCCCGCCGCGCTGACGAGCGCCGCCTGGATCCCCGACGCGTACCAGGTGACCAAAAAGCCGCTGCCGTCGGAGGCGACGTCTTGCAGGAGGTGATCGCCCGTCCCGGTGGTGACGGCGACGCCGTTGGGATCGCGCACGGTGCCGTCCGCCGCGACGCGCGTCGCGGCGACCTGGACGGCGCCGCCCCCGTCGTCATCGGAATACGCGACCAGCCAGTCCGTCCCGTTGAACGCGACGCGCGCCACCTTCTGCGTTCGCGCGTCCGGCGTCAGCCGGAACGGCAGTTGATCGACGAGGGTACCATCGAACCCGACGCGCGTGCCGTAGATGTCCGAGTCCGTCCGCCAGACGAACAGATAGTTCGACGCCCCGGCCGCGATCCCGATCCCCGGCCCGTCCCACGCCACGCGCACCGGCGCGTCGAACTGGAACTCGGGCCCGACCGCCGGCGTGTCGAGCGCGCTCGTTCGCGGCTCCGCCTCCTCGGCGGAGCGCTGCGGCTCGCGCCCGGCGGCGCACGCAAACAGGTTCAGCCCGAGCGCAACGACCGCTATCTGGCCACGCGCGCTCGAGAGGAACCGGCTCATGTGGATCAGGGTACCGCGAGTCGAGGATCGGGTGGCGGGTCGCGTTCATCGCGGCGAGCTCCTCGACGCTGGCGCGACGAACGGGCAGCGACCGACCCGTTCGTCCGACTGCAACGTCCAGTTGGATTACCCCACGGCTGGGCGGCCGGCCTCGTCCCACCAGCGATCCATCTCACCCGCGCGATAGGAGACGACCAGATCGCGAAACCACTCGTCGGCACGCGGCAGGATCTCGCCATCGAGCGACGGGTTACAAAGCCAGATCCATGCGAGCCGTTCCTGTTCGCTCGGCGCGATGTCATCGGGGCACCACTCGATGTAACCGTCGTTAACCCCAACGACGCTCCCGAAGATCACCTTCACGGCGCTGACGCGTTCGTCCAGTTGGTCGAAGTCGCCGACCTCAGCGAAAGGTACCTGGCGTGGGGTGTTCTCGATGTCCGGGACGGCTCTCATCAGTCTGCCCAACCGCCCGGTGTTCAGCGGCGGGTTAGCCACCGTCTACGGTCAATTCCTCGAAAGCGTCCGCAATCTGATTCATCTCGCGCGTTTCGTGGTCCCACCGGTAAACCTGATCCTCGTATCGGTCGCGTTCCGGATCTGGCAGGAAAGCGAGCCTGTCGCCACCGCCATCGTGCCCAATGGCTAGCGCCTCCGGCGGAAACTCCGGCCACTCTCGAGCCCTTTCAGTTTCGCGGAGGATGTCATTGCAGGTTCGCTTGAGTCGTCTTCTGTCGCCGTCGTCGAATATCGGATACAGCCACCAGAGATCTCCTCCCGCCGTCACCTCGCCACCGTTGTCGCGACACATCTTTGCAACGTATCCGAGCGGGAGTCTCCGCCCGAGCTTCTCCTCCGCACGCTTCACAAACTTGATATCGAGCGGGAACGCCATGATCGCGCAGGACGTAGAGTGGCTAACGATACTGCCGTTCAGCGGCGGGCGCACGAGGGAGCCCGCAGGGCGACCGACGCGCCCGTCCGCTGCAACGGCTGGTTAGCCAGCCGCATCGAGATCCCGCGCGAGTCTTGCCGCCAGCCGTTTCGCGCCAAGGCGCTGCGGATCGCTTTGATCGACATGGTGCTTTATCGCCTCGATCAGGAGCTCGGCCACCCTGGATGCAGGCTCGCCAAGCCGGTCACGCAGCTTCCGGATCTCGCGCGCGAGTTGGTAAGACTCCGCTCCACGCTTCGACAGCCTCGCCTCGGGAAGGTCGAACGGGTTGAAGTCCGAGTTGTAGAAGTAGAGCGAGTCGGCGCCGTCTGAGACAACGGCGAGGTCGGTCTCGAGCCGTTCGCGAAGCTCCTGCTCGAGCGTTTCCAAGTCGATTCGAGGTTTCATCGAGCTCCGCCTCGTCTGGCTAACTAGCATTCTCCGCGAAATGTAAAAATTATCCCAGCGGCCAGCGCTTGGAATGCTGCGAGCGATTTCGAGCTTCAAGCCGCGAGGCCGTGACCGGGGTCGCCGCGACGCGCTGGATAACGCGATAACGGCCGCGAGCGCGCTGAACGCCGGTCGCGGTCACCGCAAGACCTCGACGCCGAGCTGGCGCGCGTGATCGTCGGTGGTCATGGGGCGATTGCGCTCGGGAGCCGTCGCCTTACCGCGCCCGCGGCGCCCGGTGGCGGGCTGCTTCGCGGCAGCGGCTTGCTTCGCGGCCGCGGCCTGCTGCTTCGCGGCCGCCGCGGCGGCGCGCTGCTCGGCGCCCTGCAGCCAGTCGATCTGGTCGGCGACGTACTTCGCCATGCCGTCGCCCCACCCGGAGAACCGCTTGCGAACGATCCCCGCCTTGTCGATCAGGAATACCGAAGGGAACCCAGTCACGCCCCAGTTCGCCCGAGCGCTTCCGCTCTGATCGATCAGCACGCCGGCGCCGGGCGGCGGCGCGTTGCGCGCGAAGAAGGCCTGCACCAGCAGCGGGTCCTCGTCGACGTCGACGATGATGAGACGAAACTGGCGGGTCGCGGCCAGGCGATGCTCATCGGCGAGGGCGTGTCGGCACTTCGGGCACCAGGTCGCGAAGAACTCGACGACCGTGAGCTCGCCGGTCAACTGGTCCGACCACGCACGCCCGTCGAGCGTCCGCCCTTCCAG
>DATMZL010000051.1:0-7338 GCA_035607075.1 Polyangia bacterium | reverse complement strand
CCGAGCTTTACGTGTTCGGCGAGAACAACCCGTACGTGACACCAGACGGCAGCGCCCTCTACTACTGCACGCCTGTCAACGGTAACGCCGAGATCTATCGCGCCCAGAAGACGGCGACCGGCTTTGCAGTCGGACAGGCCGTCTCGGTCAACAGCCAGTACGAGGAGGTGGACCCGGTCGTCTCGCCCGATGAGCTGACGATCTACTTCCGCCGTCGAGGCGATCCGAGCGGACCCGACGGTGTCTGGATGGCCACGCGAACCTCGATCACCGAGGCGTTCGGTCGGGCGGTCAGCCTCCCGGGGCTCAGCATTCCCAACGCGCTGACGGCTCCGACCTGGATTTCGCCGGACGGCTGCCGCCTCTATCTGCAGGAGTACGTTTCAGGCCAGTTCTGGGTCGACGTCGCCGAGCGCACCGGCAACTGACGCCCCCGTCAACGTGTGAGAATGAGGGCCTGAGATGAGCGTCGACGCGAACGCGATCTTCGAAGAAGAGCTCGCGAAGCACGGCGTCGCGTTCGAGCGCAACGGCGCGAACGAATATCGGATTCAGGTCGGCGACCTGGCCGTGACAACCAACCTGGAGAACGCGCGACGGAACGCCGAGCGCGACGGAGATCCCGACGTGATCCGCCGGTTCGCCGCGCGAGTCCTCGCCGTCGGCAGCGAGCCCGATCTGTCGTGGGACGAAGCGTCCGGGCGACTGCTGCTGTCGGCAGAGGCGTGCGACCACGATTTCGGCGACACGATCCGGTTGCGTGTCAGCGACGAGGTCTGCGGCGTGCTGACGCTGACCGATGGCGAGCACGGCCTCGTGTCGTGGGTCAGTGGCGAACGCTGCGCCGATTGGGGCGTCACGCCCGAGCGCGCCGTCGACGCCGCGCTTCGCAACCAGGACCGCCTGATCGCCGGGCTGCGCCTGCAGATCGAAAACGTCGACGGTCACAAGCTGGGCATGGTACCGCTCGATTCCCCGTTCAAAGCGTCGGTGATCTTCGCGCCGTCGTTCAAGGACCTGGTCGCGGCGGATCTTGGCTGGCCGGTCTGGGTCGTGATCCCGTGCCGTGACTTCATCTACGTCGTCGCGGAGCAGTCGGCGCTGGTGCCGCGGCTGGGCGAGGTCGTCGTGCGCGAGTTCCGCGAGTCCGGCTACCCGATCACGACCGAGGTGCTGCGCGTGTCGAGCGACGGCATCGAGGCGGTCGGCACCTTCCCGCGATCGCCGGGATGAAGAGTTACAATGCCCGCATGGGTGTGCCGGTGGTCAGGTTGCTGCTTGTCGCCGTTATGATTGCAGGCTTCACAGGGTGCGGCGGCGGTACCGCGCAGCCGTCGCATGGCCTGTTCGGCAGTACCTCACGCGGCAGCGTCGCTGTTCAGTTCGGCGACACGAGCCAGACGAACCTCCCGTCCACCTTCATTCGCGCCAACGAAATCAGCGTCACCTTTTACGATGCGCCCACGGGGACGCGCGCGATCGACGTCGGGGGATGGGTTGACGACGGAGGTGGATCGTTCCACAAGGGCTGGCTCCTCCTGCCCGATCTTTTGGGCGAGCCCGTCACCGGTAAGGTCTATCCGCTGGACACCCTCGACGCGGGGCAGCCGTCCGGCGCGCCCGACACGGCGGCGATCATCTTCCAGGGCACGCCGGCTGACGAATGGATCGCCAGCAGCGGCGCCGTCACCGTTCAATCACTGGTGTCGGTGCGCGCGGTCCTTTCATTCGACGCGGTGACGATGGTTCCACGCGACAGCAACGCCATGGGCAGCTTCACGATGAGCGGCACGTTGACGATCACCAACATCAACAGCGTTTGCAATTTTTGCCCCGAGTAAGGGCCGCGGGTTCAACGTCCAGCGCGCCGGGACGCAATCACGAGGGGCGTGTCCGGGGCGTGCGCGACGACGTACATGAGCGGCGGGTCGCGGCGGCCGAAGGTGCTGGGGTCGCGCTCGAAGCTGGCGAAACCGACGACGGACACGTGATCGCCGGGCATGAGGCAGCCCTCCCGGGCCGAAATGTTTCGCGGGACGTCGTCGCCCGCGCGAATGACGTGCGTCCGCTCGACGGCGGCGCGCAGCGCGTCTGCCGTCTCCGCTTTTCGATCCAAAGGAATCGCGCAGCTCACACCCGGCGGGCCGTCAAACTCGACGGGAACGGCGGGCGTCTGGCCGCTGTCCGCAAACTTGATGAGCGCCATTCCCGTCCCGTCGTCGATCTGAAACCACACGCCCCGGTACTCTCGTCGCACCTGCCGGGGTGAATCGTCGCTGTTGTCGTCGACGACGCAATCGTAGAAGAGGCACGACGCGCCGCTGATGGGCGCGCAGACGAACGACCCATCGACCGGCGCCGCTCGCCCTTGCACGCGCACCAATCCTTCCCGACCGGCGCTCACCTTCGAGACGCGGCGGCGGAACACCGACCATTTCGCGCCCCATCGGTAGCGTTTCGCGGCACGAGCCACCAGCAGCGAGAGCACGAGCGCGATGAGCGGCCACTTAAAATCATCCACGGCCCGTCTCCCAGCGGACGTTGCTCACGCCCGGGATCGCCGCGAGGACTGTCTCCAACCTGGCGCAGTGCCGATCGAACGCGGCCGCCGGCCGCTGGAGCAGCAGTCGTTTGAGAAACGCTGCCCACATATCCACGGTCAGGTACACCTCGTCGTCGCCGGCGTTGAGCACGTGGAAGAAGCTGCCGTTGCCCGACCGCCACGCGAAAGCCCAGCCGTAGTATGAGTGCTGATCGACGTCCGGAACCGGACCAGCGGCGGACGCCAGCGCCGTCGCGATGTCGAGCGTAAGCGCCTTCCCGCCCGGAAGGACGGGATCGCCGTTCTCGTCGAACGTCCATTCCAGATCGCCGGCGTAGGCGAACCTGACCGTCCTAAACATGCGTCCCGCCGAGATCGATCAGGTCGTTTTGCATCGCGAACAACGCGGCCGCGGCGCGCGTGGTGACGCCGGCCTTCTCGAAGATGTGCTGGACGTGGTGGCCGGCGGTCTTGACGGAGATGTCGAGCGTCGACGCGATCTCCTTGTTGGTGAGGCCGCGCGCGAGCAAGCGGACGACCTCGACCTCGCGGTCGGTGAGGCCGGCGGCGTGCGTTCGTTTTCCGACGTCGGCGGGCTGGCCGGCGGCGGCGAGCACCGCCTCGACGGCGTCGCGATCGAGACGCCCGGCGCGGGCCTCCGCGCGCGCGGCGTCGGCGGCCTGCTCGGCGGTCAGCGCGGCGCGGTGCGGGCGTGGCTCGGTCATCGCGTGGAAGACGTCCGCGGCGGCGAGCAGGCGCGCCCCTGCCGCCACGCCCGACGCGGGCAGGCGCCGGTGGTAGCCGGCGCCGTCGAGGCGTTCGTGCGCGAGCGCCGCCAGCGCCGCCACCGGCGCCAGCGTGTCGAGCCGCGCGAGCACGCGCTCGGTGAAGTAGCTGTGCATGCGCACGCGCTCGCGCTCGGCCTCGGTGAGCGGCCCGGGCTTGTCCCAGATGTCGAGCACGACGCCGGCGCGGCCGATGTCGTGCAGGTGCCCGGCGCGCGCGACGGTCTTCGCGTCGGATAGCCCCTGCTTCTCCGCCGCGCGGCCCGCCAGCAGGGCGACGCCGGCCGAGTGCCCGCGCGTGTAGCGCGACTTCATGTCGCCGTACTGCCCGACGGACTCGATCGCCGCGTCGAGCGCGGCGCCGGCGACGCGCACCGGCGTGCCCGGCTCGGCGGCGACCAGCGCTTCGTGGACCGACGGTACGTCCAGCGTCGCGAAAAGCTTCGGCGCTTCACGGCAGAGCACGTCGGCCAGCTTCGGATCGTAGCCGCCGCCGGCGCGGCGGCGCACGAGCGCGACGGTACCGTCGGCGCCGAGCAGCCGGTGCGCCGCCTGCGCGTCCGACGCCAGCTGCACGACGCGCACGACGCGATCGATCGCCTCGCCCTTGATGCGGTCGGGGCGGCCGCGTCCGTCCCAGCGCTCGAACACCTGCGTCATCGCGCGCGCGACCCGCGGCGACAAGCCGAGCCGCTCGGCGAGCAGGCGCCCGACCTCGCAGTGCGCGCGCGACGGCATGCTCGGCCCCTTCCGGAGCGCGTTGAGGACCTTGCCGACTCGGCGCGGGAGCGCGTCGCGACGCCCGACGTTCGTGACGATGGCGCCCAGGAACTCGGCCGGCGATCCGCCGGCCATGTGCGCGATCCAGCTCCCGGAATCCTCGCCGAGGGCGCGAACGCCGAAGTCCTCGTCACCGACGCAGCCGACGGTCTTCAGGAGCGCGACATAGAACGCGTCGCGCGCCTCGCTCTCGTCGAAGCCGGCCGCCTCGGCGAGCGCGACGGTCAGCAGCGCCGAGCGCTCGCCGTGCTCCAGCGCCACGCCCAGGCCGATGTCGGTCGCGAGCGACAGGCTCGCCGCCAGCTCGGCCAGTCGCACGCTCTCCGTCGTCGCCACGCGCCTCGTTTATAACGCCCGATGGGGCATTCGCCCTATTCCGGGCCACGCGCCCAAGCGGCTAACTGGTTCGTGGAGGGAACGCCATGACCGAGACAGCCACGAACGCGACGACGAGCAGCCCGACCATCAGCCCGCTGCACGCCAGCTTCGACCTTTCGACCGAGACCACCGGGCGCGCCGTGCCCGTCTTCGATGGCGTGTGGCTGATCGCGACGCGTCACCGCCCGGGGTTGTCGAAGCACATGTTCGAGATCAACAACCGCTGCTTCGTGTTCCGCTTGCTCGACCACAAGTCGGGCCGGACCTCGCTTCTGGTCGCGAACGCCGTCGACCCGGCGCAAGCGATCCCCGAGGTCCATCGGCTGGAGCGCGAGACCGGACTGCCGGTCACCGCCATCGTGTCGCCGGGCGGCGGGCATCATTTGCACATGGCGCCGTGGCACGCCGCGTTCCCCGGGGCGACGCTGCTGGTCGGACCCGAGCGCATCCCGCGCACGGCGAACGGACGCAAGCTGATCGAGATGGGGCGCGTCGAGACGATGTCGCTGGATGATCCCTTCCCGCAGTTCCGCGGCCAGCTCGAGGCGGTGGTGTTCCACGGCCTCGGCGGTCCGGCCGATCACCAGAGCGCCGCCGAGGGCGCGCGCGACACGCGCTTCGCGCACATGACCCGCATGTTCAAGTTCATGACCGCGAAGCAAAACGATCCCGTCGACGAATTGTGGCTGCATCACGTTCCGTCGCAGACGGTGATCGGCGGCGAGAACCTGACCTGGTACTACCCGAAGGCGGCGCTGCGCGGCGCGCCCTTCATGCTGAAGAGCATGATCAAGCCCGACCAGGTGACGATCATGACGATGGCGCGCAAGGTCGCGGCGCCCGACAAGGTCGCGGCCTGCTGGCGGCGGATCCTTTCGTGGCCGTGCCGGACGTTGCTCACGTATCACGACGTCCCCGGCTCGGGCTTCGTCGGCGACGGGCGCGCGGCGCTCGCGGCAGCGGTCGATCGCGCGCGGCAACCACGCTGACGTTCCGCCGCGCGAGGTGATAGCGTCGGCCTCATGCTTCGCGGGCGCTGCCACGGAATGCTCTTGTTGCTGTGTGTGATGGCTGCGTCGGCGTGCGGCGGCAAGAGCGCCGGCGGCAAGGGTGGCAGCGGTGGCGGTGGCGGCCGAGGTGGATCGAGCGGCGGCGCTGGAACCGGCGGCGCGTCCGGGGGCGCCGGCAGCGGCGGCGGCTCGGGCAGCAGCGGCGCCAGCGGAACGAGCGGCGCGGCTGGAACGGGCGGCAACGGCGGAACGACCGGCGTGGCCGGCGGCGGCGGCAGCTCGGGCGGCGGCGGCGCGTCGGGGACCGGGGGCAGCACGGCGGGCGCTGGCGGCCGTGGCGGAACCGGCGGCGCGTCGGGTACAGGCGCCGGGGGAACGGGCGGCGGCGCGGGCACCCGCGGTGGCGCTGGAACGACTGGCGCCGGCGGTACGGGTGGCAGCGCGATCGCGGGAACGACCGGCGGCGCCGGAACCGGCGGCGCCGGAAATTGCACCGGTACCACGTCGGTGAGCGGGACCGTCTACGATCCGTCCGGAACGCTACCCCTCTACAACGTCAGCGTTTACGCGCCGACGACGGCGCTGACCGCCGTCACCGAGGGCGTCACCTGCGATCGCTGCGGCCTGCTGTCGGGCGCGCCCGCCGCGGTCGCGACGTCGGACGCGCAGGGCAAGTTCAAGCTTGAAGGGATCCCCGCCGGCGTGAACGTTCCGATCGTTTTCCAGACCGGCAAATGGCGGCGCCAGGTGACGATCCCGAACGTCGCCGCCTGCACGGACACGCCGCTGACGGACGCCAACCTGACGCGCCTCCCGCGCAACAAGGCCGAAGGGCACATCCCCCGGATCGCGGTGTCGACCGGCGCCGGCGACGCGCTCGAGTGTTTCCTGCGCCGGATCGGCATCGATGACGCCGAGTTCACCCCGGACACGGGCAACGGCCGCGTTCATCTTTATGAGGGCGGTGGGGGCACGAACAGCTTCGTGACCGGCGACGCGTTTTCCCCGGCGACGAGCTTGTGGTCGAACCCGACGAAGCTGGCGACGTACGACATGATCGGCTTCGCCTGCGAGGGAAGCACAAGCAAGTACATCGACCAGAAGCCGCAAACCAGCGTCGACAATGTCGCCGCCTACGCCAACAGTGGCGGCCGGCTGTTCCTCACCCACCTTCACTTCAGCTGGCTGCAACGGGCGGCCAATTTCAGCGGCACCACGACCTTCGCCGTGATGGACACGCTGGCATCGCCGATTGTGGCAACCGTCAACCAGACGTCCGCGCGCGGGATGGCGCTTGCGCAGTGGCTCGGCGGTCCGTCCGTGAACGCGAGCACCACGCTGGGACAGATACAGCTCGCCGGTAGCGAGCATTCGGTCGTGTCGCTCGATCCCGCGATGACCGAATGGATCTACGTCCCCAACAGTCCGCCGAACAACCACACGACGCAGGTCCTCAGCTTCCAGACGCCCCTGTCGATGCCGGCCGCCCAGCAGTGCGGAAAGGTCCTGTTCGCCGACACTCACCTTCAGAAAGCTGACGGCACAGGTGGGGGCGACGACTCCGATCCGAGCAAGCCATTCCCGTATGGCTGCAGGACCAACGCGATGACGCCGCAGATGAAGGCGCTCGAGTTCCTGTTCTTCGATCTCGGCGCGTGCCTGTGAGGCGCGGGGGCGGCTAGCGGCAGCCGCTCTGCTTGGTGCAGAAGCTCATGCCGCTCTTGGTGCAGCAGATCCAGCCGCCGCTCTCGCACGGATGCGTGGCGTCGCACGGGATGTAGCCCGTTCCGGTCGGGCACTGGCTCTGGAGAGTGCAGGCGGGGATCGACAAGCAGCAGACGGT
>DATMZL010000009.1:0-5902 GCA_035607075.1 Polyangia bacterium | reverse complement strand
ATCGCGACGGCGATCACCAGCCAGATCGCGACCAGCATCAGGTTGGCGACAGCGAAGCCCCGCCGCGACAGCGAGAGCACGTGAAGCGACAGCAACACCAGGCCGCCCGCCACCATGTCGCCCATGCGCACGCAGATCGTGTCGACGGTCGCTTTCCCCGTGTACTTGATCGCGCGGCTGGTCGGCAGGAACAGCGTCTGCTCGACCGTGGTTTCGATCGAGTAGTCGAAGCTGTTCTCCAGGACCTTGGCGACCGCGACGATGCCCAGCGACGGCAAGAGCGCGATCGCGCCGTAGCCGCACAACGCGACCCACGGAAGCAGGAACAGCGCCCACCGCGTGCCCCCCCGTTTGAACAGCCGCGCCACCAGGAAGGCCTGCACAAGGAACGCCAGCGCGTTCACGACGCCGTAGAACCCGCCGTAGAACCGGCCGATGATGGCCTGGCGCGACGCCGCCGGGAACTGCGCCGCGTGGGCCTTCACGGCGTCGGCGAGGATATATTCGCCCTGCGTGTTGACCAGATTGGCGACGATCAGCAGCGCACCGATCAACAGCAGGTAGCGATCGCGTGCGACGAGCGCGAGCACGCTGCCCGTGCGCGGGGCGGCGGGCGCCGCGCGGGCGGATGGCTCCAGCGACGGGCCCCGGTCGATGATCGTGACGACGACCAGCGCGACCGCGTAGAACGCCGCCGCGATCAGCATCAACCCGTAGATGCCGACCGGGTCGATTAGCCGGTGCGCCAGCTGCGCGCCCACGATCGCGCCCGCCGAACCGCCGATCGCGATGACCCCGAACAGGCGCTCGCCGGCTTCGCGGGTGTACAGGTCGACGGCCAATGACCAGAACTGGGCGACCCCGAGCAGGCTGACGATCCCCAGCCACATGTAGAACGGCGCCGCGATCGGGACGCCGTTGACACCGAGGGCCACGAACACGATGAGCGACCCGATGAAGCCGAGCAGGCTGTAGCGAATCAGCGCGAGCCGAGGTACGCGGCTGGCCAGCCTGCCGTAGAGAGGCAGCAACGCGAGCAGCAACAGCGCTTGCGCCGAAGTCGCATAGATCTTGAGCTCTTGCCCGCTGAGGCCCCAGATCCCCCAGAGCAGAATCAGCGGTTCTCTTACGGTCTTCAGCAGGTAATAGGCGGTGAGCAGCAGAAAGATCTGCAGGCCGAAGAGCGCCACGCGGCGGCCTTCGCCGTCGCGCACGTCACCGACGATTCGCCACAGGCGTGCGCTCCGCGCCACGATACGGGTGGTGCTGACAACGTCGGCCACGCTTCCCAACATGGGGATCCGCCTCGACGTGACAACGGGAGGTCAGGTCCCACTTTGCACATGCCGCTTTTCAACTGAAGCGTTCGGCGAAGCGTTCGTCGAAGACGGCGCGCACGCGGGCCATGCGCGCGTCGAGGTCGGCGCCGAGCGCCTCCGGTGAGGTACCGAGGCTGCGCGCCAGCATCGGCAGATCGCGCGGCGACACGACGTCCTCGGGACGATCGAGCAGCAGGCGCAGCCGCAGCGTCGCCCGGCGCAGGGCGGCGTAGTCGTCGACGAGCGCATCCGGCCACCCCAGCGCTACCAGCCGGGCGAGCGCGTCGGCGGTCGTGGTGACGCGAACGCCGGGATCGGCGGCGTGCTGCAGCTGGCCCAGCGCGACCAGGAATTCGACGTCCATGATCCCGCCCGGATCGAAGCGCAGGTGGCGCGAGCCGGCCGGCACGCGCCCGCGCTCCGTCTCGACGCGCGCCCGCACCCGGCGAAGGTCGGCGACGAACTTCCCGGCGTCGAACGGGCGATCGAACGCGATGGCGCGCAGCTCGGCCTCGCGCTGCGCGCGCAGCGTCGCGTCCTCGTTGCTGAAGACGACGCGCGCGCGCAGCAGCGCCACCCGCTCCCAGCCGGCCGCCTCGTCGCGGTGGTAGCGCTCGAACGCGCTCCAGGACGTGACCAGCAAGCCCTGCTCGCCCGAGGGGCGCAGCCGCGTGTCGACCTTGTAGAGGCGCCCTTCCTCCAGCAACGCCTCCATCGCCGAGATGAAACGAACGGACGCGCGCGCGAACCACTCGCGGTGGTCGATCCCGGTCGCGCTCTCGCCGTCGGCGCCGTAGAGAAAGACCAGGTCCAGATCCGAGCCGTAGCGCATCTCGCGCGCGCCCAGGCTGCCCAGCCCCAGCACGGTCAGACCGGTGCGCGGCGCTCCGTACCGTTGCGCCAGCGCCGGGAGCGTCGCCTCGATCCCCTGCTGCAGGCAGACCTCGGCCAGGTCGGTCAGCCCGCCGGTGACCGCGGCCGGTTCCAGATCGCCGGCGACGTCGTGCAGCCCGATGCGCAGCGTCTCCTCGGCCTGGAAGCGGCGGATCGCGCGCAGCTTTCCCTCTTCGAGATCGTCGTCGTCGTCGTCCCGCTGGCCGTCCCGCGACAACGCCGTCGCCAGCCGGACCTGCAGCTCGTCGAGCGGCCGCACGCGCGCGCCCAGCCCCTCGACGAGCGCGTCCCACATCGGCGGGTGGCGGATCAGCAGGTCGGCGAGCCGATCGCTGCTGCCGAACAGCGACGCGAGCATGCGCGCCAGCTGAGGCTCGTCGCGCAGCAGCAGCATCAGCGCGTCCGAGCTGCGCCAGATCAGATCGCGGAAGTGCAGCAGCGCGCGGTCCGGATCGGGCGACGCGATCGCGTCGTCCAGCAGCGCCGCGGGCAGGCGCGCCCCGATCGCCTCCAGCGTATCCACGGCCGCCTCGACGTCGCGAAAGCCCGCCCCCGCCGCCAGGCGTTCCAGCTCCGCGCGATCGCGCAGCGGATCCAGCAGGCGGGCCGCAGCCAGGTGAGTCTCCGGCGGCGCCTCGCCCAGCGTCCCCGCGATCACCTCGACCGAAGCGCGCTTGCTGCGCACCTCGGCGTCGAACGCCTCCAGGCTCTCGAAGCCGAGCCCGTCCGCGAAACGCGCGCGCGCGTCGTCGCCCGCCGGCAGCCGGTGCTGCTGGGCGCCGGTCGCCACCTGGACCCGGTGCTCCAGCCGTCGCCAGAAACGGTAGGCCGACAGCAGCGCCCACGCCTCGCGATCGCCGAGGAACCCTGCGACGACCAGCCGCGGAAACGCGCGCGGCGTGTTGCGTTCGCGCAGGTCGCGCCGCTTGCCCGCGTACAACAGCTGCAGCGCCTGCACCACCATCTCGACGTCGCGAATGCCGCCCGCCCCCAGCTTGACGTCGAAGCCCGTCTCGCCCAGCGCGCCGCCCGCATCGGCGGGATCGCGAAACAGCGCGCGCAGACCGCGCACCTCGTCTATCAGCCGGGCGTCGATGCTGCGCGGGTAGATGAAGGGCTCCAGGATCGTGAGCAGCTCGTCGCCCAACGCGCGATCGCCGGCGGCCGGGCGGGCGCGCAGCCAGGCCTGGCGTTCCCAGGTCCGCCCGAACGTCTCGTAGTAGCGTTCGGCGGCCGCGAGCGAATTACACACCGGGCCGTTGCGTCCCTCGGGCCGCAAGCGCAGGTCGACGCGGAACACCATCCCGTCCTCCGTCGACTGTTCGAGCGCCGCCGACACGCGCCGCGACAGCTCCGAATAGTAGTGGTGCAGCGACGCCTCGCCGGCGGCGCCCGCGTCGGTCGAGTAGAAGTAACAGACGTCGACGTCCGACGAGAAGTTCAGCTCCTCGCCCCCCAGCTTTCCCATCGCCATCACGACGAAGCGGACCGGGCTGCCGTCGTCGGCGCGCGGCTCGCCGATCTCGCGCCGTAGCTCGCCGTCGCAGACGTCGACTGCGACGTCCAGGCAGACGTCGGCGAACCCCGACAGCTCGCGCGCGACCTCCTCCGTCGTGCCCCACCCCAGCTCGCGCGCCCCCAGCCGCAACACCTCGTATCGCCTGAACCGTCGCAGGCGGCGCTGCAGCTCGGCGAGATCCGCCGCGCCCTCGGCGGCCGCACGCACCTCGCGCGCGACGATCTCGGGGGGCTTCGCGCGACGCAGCCAGGGGTCGACCGCCAGGCGCGCGAATGCGCCGACCTCCGCCAGCAGCAGCTCGGGCAGGAACTCGCCGCTCGCGAGGATCGCCTCGAACAGCGCCCGCTCGGCGGCCGCCGTCGGCTCGACGCCGCCGGCCTCGATGAACCGCTGCCGCCGCGCCGCCACGTCCTGCGCCACGGCCGCGCTCATCACAAATCGGCCTGCGCGAGGGAGAACTTGTTGTTTTCGTCGTGGACGACGTGAAACGAGGCGCGCGACTCGGCGGGCAGCATCGCCTGCAGGCGCGACTGCTGATGACGTTCGTAGAGGAAGAACACCCGGCGGCCGCGATGCCGGGTCATCCAGTCCTTCAGCTTCTCGTCGGCGCCTTCCTGGTCGAACACGGTGCGCTCCTCATTCGGCCCTTCGTAGATCTCGTTCGACGTGTAGAAGGTCTCGCCGCGCCAGTACAGCTGGTACGCGATCAGGCGCTCCTCGGGAGAGCGCCGGTGCTCGTAGTACGCCGCGATCGGCCCCTTCTGCGACCACGACGGCGCCACCCCGCGCATGAATCCGTCCAGCAGATAGAACGTGAACACGATCGCGGCGCCCGACAGGCCGACGGCCGCCCAGCGGCGGATGCGCGGCACCGCCAGCGCCGCCGTCGCCAGCGCGAACACCGTGCAGAACCCGATCAGCGCGCCCGAGTAGTCGAGCCGGTCCGGCCAGGGCCGCCCGCTCTTGTTGTGCACGTAGTCGTATGAGAACAGCCAGAGGAACTTCTGCGCGCTGCTCTTCGTGTCGACCAGATCGATCGCCACGATCATCAAAAGCGGGATCCCGATCAGGGCGACGACCGCCGCCCGCCGCCACCCCGCGCGCGAAAGTATATCGTCCAGGAAACAGCCGACGACGATCGCGATCCCGGGGATCGCGGGCAGCACGTAGTGGTGAAACTTCGTCATCGACAGCGAGACCATCGCGTAGCTGGCGACGAACCAGATCGCGCCCAGCAAGACCACGCCCTTCCGTCGCGCCTCCGCCGGATCCTCGGGCTCGCTCGCGCCGACGCCCACCTTCCGCCCGCCGCGCAGGACCGACCACCCGAGCGCCGCCGGGACCACCGCGATCCACGGCAGCAGACCGTAGCCGAGCTCGCGCACGAAGTACTCGAACGTGCCGCGATCGCCGTGCCGGCCGATCACCATCCGCCGCCAGTGGTTGTCGCCGAACAGCTCGTTCCAGAACGCGCCCCCGTGCCGGATCAGCATCGCGTGGTGCCAGGGGACCGCCACGAGCGCGCACACGATCAACGACACGACGATCCCGTACATCAGCTGCGCGCGCTTCAGCCGGCGCCAGTTCCAGGTGATCCCCAGATACGTGACGAAGACGATTACCGGCAGCCCGAGCCCGGCCAGGCCCTTCGCCAGCACCGACAGCGCGCACATGATCGCCGCCAGGTAAAGGTAGAACGGGGCCCGGAAGCGCGTGCGCGCCGCCAGCAGGACGAACAGCGCGAGCCCGATGTAGTACGGGATCATCGCGACCGCGCCGTACATCTTCACCTCGCGGCCGCCCCACGGGATCACGACCTTCAGCTGAACCGAATCGATCACCAGTTGAGGGACCGTCACCAGGATCGTCAGCGCCAGCGTGCCGTAGAACAGCGGGTGGTGCGGCCAGCTGCGCCAGCCCTTTCCGCGCCGGGGCAGCGGCACGTCGTCGTCGTCAAACAGCGCGAACGCGCCCAGCGCCAGCGCCATCGCCATCGGTCCGACGAACGCCATGTCGGTCATCGCCTGGCGCGCGACCAGGCTGTACATCGGCGCCGTCGCGCACACGATCGCCGCCAGCACGCCCGCGCGCCGCGACACGAACCGCGCCGTCACCAGATAGACCGCGTAGATGCCGAGCACGCCCATCAGGCAGAACGGCACGCGCGCGG
>DATMZL010000200.1:0-3928 GCA_035607075.1 Polyangia bacterium | reverse complement strand
CACCTTGACCAGCGCCGCGTTGTCACCGCCGCCGTGCCGTCCGACCAGCGCGAGCGCCGTCGCGAGCCCGGCACCCGCGACCGCAGCCGCGACCCAGAGCAACGGCCGCCGCGAACGCGCGGGCTGCATCGTCAGATCGCTCGCCGTCCGCCCGGGCGGCGGCGCGAGCGTGTCCGTCTTTTCCGGCGTGGGTGCCGGTGCGGCCGGAGACGCCGCTGCGAGTTGCGACGCGGCGGGCGCGTGCAGCGCCGCCACGGGAACGACGGCCGCAGTCTGGACGTGATCGTCGGCGGTCGGAAGCGCAGCGTCCAGCGCCTTCCCGAGCGCCTCCGCCGACTGCGGCCGCTGCGTCGGATCCTTGTCCAGGCAGCGAAGGATCAGCTGCTCCAGCGCGCGCGGAACCCCTCGGTGGCGTGACGGTGGGTCGGGAACCGTGACCAAGTGGTGCGTGATCAGCTCGGCGAAGCTGCCCTGGAACGGCAGCCGCCCCGCGAACATCTCGTACAGGATCATCCCCAGCGCGTAGATGTCGGTGCCCTTCTCGACGTTCACGCCGCGGCACTGCTCGGGCGACATGTACGCGGGCGTTCCCATCACGATGCCGGTCTGCGTGCGGTGGCCTTCGTCGGCGTCGCCCATCAGCTTGGCGATGCCGAAGTCGAGCAGCTTCGCGTACGAGTCACCGTGCTGGGGCTGCACGATCCAGATGTTGTCCGGCTTCAGATCGCGATGGACGATCCCCTGCCGGTGCGCGGCCTCCAGCGCCTGGCAGATCTGGCGCAGCAGCCGCCGCGCCTCGTCGGACTGGAACGCGCCGCGCTTCAGCCGATCGGCCAGGCTCTGGCCGTCGAGGAACTCCATCGCGAAGTAGTGGCGCTGATCGGGCAGCCACCCGAACGAGAAGATGTCGATGATGTTCGGGTGGCCGATCTTGTTGACGGCGCGCGCCTCATCGACGAACCGGCGAACCAGCTCCGGATTCGAGGCGATGTGCGGCGCCAGCACCTTGATCGCGACGCGCTTGCCGATCACCGGCTGAACGGCTGAATAGACCGACCCCATCCCGCCCTCGCCGATCTTGCGAAGCACGCGGTACTCGCCGACCTCCATCCCCTCGGGCAGATCGCCCGGCCCGACGGCGTCGCCGTGGCGCCGGTCGATCGTCGGATCGCGGGTTCCCTCGTTCTTAGACAGCGGCTTACCGCCTCCGGCGGCGCCTGATCATGACAGACGCGAGGACCAGCAGCGCGCCCAGGCTGCTGGCCGACTCGCTGCCGCCGAGCGAGCAGCCGCAGCCGCCTCCCCCGCCCCCGCCGCCTTTACCCGCGCCGCCGTCCTTGCCGGTCGTGCCCGCGGACCCGGTCGTCGTGACGCCGCCGGTTCCCGCCGGGCTACCGGCCGATCCCGAGATCCCGCCGCGTCCGCCGCCGCCGTTGCCGGCGCTGCCAGTACCGCCGATGCTCCCGCCCGTTCCGGACATACCGCCGTCGGTCGGACAGGTGTCGGTGAAGACCGTGCAGGCCTTGGCCGTGTTCTTCACCTTGCAGGCGCCGACCGTGTCGCAGCGGTTGCTCGACAGATCGCTGTAGACCCGGCACGAGTTGACGTTCAACCCCGTGCACTCGATCGTCCCGCAGGCGGGATCGTCCTTCGACGGCGGTAACTGGTTGCAGAGGCCGGAGCCGTCGCACACGGCGCACAGGCCGCACGCGGTCCCGGCCAGCGGATACTGGCAAGCCGCCTGGCCGTTGCAGAGGCCCGCGCACTTCTTCATCGGATCGCTCGCGTTGCTCTGGCACTCCATCTCCGGATCGGTGCCGGCCGGAATCGGGATGCAGTGGCCCACATTGCCCGGTGTGTTGCAGCTGCCGCACTTGTCGCAGTTCCGATCGCAGCAGACGCCGTCGCTGCACGTCCCCGAGCTGCACTGTGAGTTGCGCTGGCAGGCGAACCCGATGTCGAAGCGCGCCGGGCACATCGACTTGGCGCCCGCGTCGGCGGTACCGGCCGGCACGCACCAGTTCTTCAAGGTGCACATCGGATCCATCGTGCAGTCCGTCAGACACTTCGCCATACCGGTCGCCGTATCGGTGATGCAGGCGAAGCCCATGCAGTCCGTCGTAATCGTCGCCGGACAGTTGCCGGCGCCGTCGCAGGTCCCCGCGGCCTTGATGAAACCGTCGCTCTGGCAGCCCGCCGTCGAGCACGCGGTCCCCGCCGCGGCCCAGCGGCACGCGCCGGCGCCGTTGCACTTCCCGCCGCAGATGGCCACGCCGCTGCCCTTGCACTTCGCCCGCGGATCGGTCCCGTCGGCCGCGAACTGACAGGTCCCCGTCGAATTGGCGCAGGTGCGGCAGTCGCCCGTACAGATGCTCTCGCAGCAGGTGCCGTCGATGCAGTAGGTGGAGCCGCACTCGATGTCGCTGGTGCAGACCGCGCCGTTGGGCTTCTTGCCCGGCGCGCACTTCTGCATGTTGTCGCAGTACTGACCGGTCGGACAGGCGGGATCGGCGAAACCGATCCGCTCGGACCCGCAGGTTCCCGGCGTGTCGCCGTTGCACGTCTGGCATGCGCCCGTGCAGGCGTTGACGCAGCAGACGCCGTCGACGCAGTAGCCCGAACCGCACTCCGACGCGGCGGTGCACTTCAGCCCGTTCGGCGTCATGCCCGTCTGGCACGACCCCATCGCGTCGCAGTACGAACCGCTGCTGCACGTCGGCGACGAGTTCGTGTCCTGCGAGCCCGCCGGCAGGTTCACGCAAGCGCCGAGCGAGCCCGCCACCGCGCACGACTGGCAGGTGCCGGTGCAGGCGCTGACGCAGCAGATCTTGTCGACGCAGTAGTTGCTGGTGCAATCACCGGCGACGCTGCAGTCGGAGCCGTTTGGCTTCTTGCCCGTCGCGCAGGTGCCGGAGCCGTTGCATGACTGGCCGGCGCCGTCGCAGGGCGTGGTCGCGCTGTGATCGATCCCGCCGGCCAGGACCGGGTAGCAGCTCCCGACGACGCCGGTGCGATCGCACTGCTGGCAGGTCCCGGCGCACTGGCTGTTGCAGCAGACGCCGTCGATGCAGAAGCCGCTCGTGCACTGCCCGCCCGCGGTGCACGGCTTGCCGTTGGCCTTCGCCAGGTTCTGGCAGGTGCCCGCGCCGTCGCACGACCGCCCCTGCGTCTCCGAAGAGATGCAAGCCGGCGCGCCGATCGGATCCTCGTTGCCGGTCGGGACGAACGAACAGGTGCCACGGCTGGTCGCCAGGCTGCAGGTCTTGCAGGTCTCGTTGCAGTCGGTGTTGCAGCAGACGCCGTCCGCGCAGTGACCGCTGGCGCATTCGTTGAAGGCGCCGCACTGCTGCCCGAGCGGCTTCTTGCACTGCTGGTTGGCGTCGCAGGCCTGGTCGCTCGGACAAGTCTCGTCCTTGCCACCGACGGGCACCGCGCTGCACGTGCCAAGCTTGCCCGGAACGTTGCACGCCATGCAGGTGCCCGCGCACTGCGCGGCGGGCACCGCGCAGCAGACGCCGTCGACGCAGTTGCCCGACATGCAGCCGGACGCGCTGGCCACCGAGCAGCCCGACCCGTTCGGCCGCGGCGAGCTGTTGGCGAGGTACTCCCAGATCTCCTGCGGTCCGTAGGTGGTATCACCCGGAACATAGCCGCCGAACACCAGCGTGGTCGCCTTCAGCGAATCGAAGATCTGGATGTGGTTGTAGCGTGGCAGCGGCTTCACACCGGGCGGCGTCGTCTCCGTCCACGTGCCGGCGATTCCGTCCCACTCCCACGAGTCGTCCAGCACACCGGTGAAGCCGGTCACCGTGCCGTTTCCGCCGAACATCACCACGACGCGGCGGGCGGAGTCGTACGAGACCACGTGGTTGTTACGGCCGACCGGGTTCGGTCCGGCCGCCGGCGGCCGGCGCTCCGTGAAGACGTT
>DATMZL010000058.1:0-2049 GCA_035607075.1 Polyangia bacterium | reverse complement strand
GAGAAATGACTTGGCGAACATCGGCTACATGCAGGTCGTGCGGCACTGCAACCAGTACTGCCGCTTCTGCTCGAACCCGGCGACCGGCTGGATGCTGGATCTCGACACCGCGAAGCGCGAGATCGACGACTTCGTCGCGCGCGGCTACTTCGGCATCATCCTGACCGGCGGCGAGCCGTCGCTGTCCGATCTGATCCCCGACATCACGCGCTACGCGGTCGAGCGCGGCCTGCACGTCCGCATGATCACCAACGGCTCCCGCCTCGCTCTTCCCGGCGTCGCCGACAGCTACGTCGCCGCCGGCCTCCGCCACTTCCACGTCAGCATCCATTCCTGCCGCGAGGAGCTGGAGGACTTCCTGACCGGCGTGAAGGGCAGCTGGGCGCTGGCGATGCGCGCGCTCGAGCACCTCGGCGCCGCGGGCGCGACCGTCAACATCAACACCGTCATCAACCGCTTCAACGCCGACCACCTGGACGCGAACGTGCGCGCCTTCACCGGCCGGTTTCCATTCATCCGCCACTTCGTCTGGAACAACCTGGACCCGTCGATGGGGCGCGCGGAGACCAACCGCGACACCGCCCACCGCCTCGCCGACTTCGAGCTGTCGCTGGCGCGCGCGATGCGCTTTCTCCACCGCACCGGCCGCACCTTCCGTGTCGAGCGCGTGCCTCTCTGCTACATGACCGAGTTCGCCGACTGCTCGACCGAGACGCGCAAGATCGTCAAGGGCGAGGAGCGCATCGTCCACTTCCTCGACGACAAGGGCACCGTTCGCCAGACCGACTTCCGGCACCCGAAGGCGGAGGTCTGCCGCAGCTGCTCGCTCGACGAGATCTGCGGCGGGCTGTTCGAGCTGGGCGACCACTACGATCTCGGCGAGCTCCACCCGGTTTTCGTCGACCAAAAGTGGAAAGATGAGATCGTGCGCAAGATCAAGGCGAGCGACGCATGACCGACGAAGCGAAACCGAACGAAGCGAAAAAGAAGGGCATGACCCGGCAGGGCCTGATCGCGATCGTCGTGATCGCGGCGGCGGTGCTCGTCGGCGCGACGCTCAGCCGCTTGACGAGCGGCCCGCATCAAGGCCGTTCGCGCGACCCGTCCGAGGAGCGGCGCGCGTCGCGCGCCGTGCTCGACTACTTCGGCGATAACCTGACGGAGGGGAGCAAGCTCGATCGCTGGACGCTGGTCCGCGTCTTCGACGTCCACGAAGGGGCGATCCCCGTCGAGATGGCGACAGCCGACGGCAAGCGTTTCAAGGCCAGCCTGTTCCGGCGCGACCCCGGCGGGCCGAAAGGCGTCGCCGACACCCAGCAGCTCACGCTCTACATCTCCAACCAGGGCGACGGCCGCGTGTCGACGCCCGAGGAGCAAGGGCAGGGGCTCATGGCACTGGCGGGGGCGCTCACGGTGCGCGAAGCGGCGGGCGCGAAACCGCCGCCGCTGTCGACGATGAAGGAGCACCGCGCGTCGTTCCCGATCCGCGATGCGCACGGACCCCGCGGACCGACCGACCGCCCCCGCGACGCGGGCGCCGCCGACGGGCCGGCCGACCGCTGAGATGAAGCTGCCGCCGCCGCGGGCGCTGGTGGGTGCGTTCGCCTTCGCCGGTTACCTCGGCGCCGCGTTCGGCGTGGAGAACCTCTACCCGATCTCGACGTTCGAGATGTACGCGGGCGCGCCGCCGAGCCACGCGCCCACGCGCGTGATCGCCCGTGACGCCGCCCGGACCGCGCACGAGGTCGACGAGTTCGTCGGCTGGCGTTGCGAGGGCCCGGTCCCGCTCGACGGTACGTCGTGTGTCAACGAGTGGCCTTACGCCTCGACGGCGTACCTCGATCGCGCCGCCGCCGACTGGGTCGCCGATCACCCGGGCGACGGCGCCGAGCCGGTCGAGATCGTCCGGCGCGTCTATCGACTCACCGACGAGGGGGGGCCGCCGCAGGTCCACGATTGCCTGCTGCGCCGGTGCCGGGCGGGGCGACGATGACCGCCACGCGAAGCTGGTGGGACGGCCGCTCCCGCGCGCCCCTGCGCGTCGGGCTG
>DATMZL010001157.1:0-7995 GCA_035607075.1 Polyangia bacterium | reverse complement strand
CGCGGCGGGCACGGGCGGCGTGGCCGGCGCGAGCGGCACCGCCGGCACCGGAGGCGCGGGACCTTGCTCGTCGGGCGCGACCGGTACGCGCGTCGTGCGCTTTCGCTGGACCGGCACCGGATCCGCTTCGACGGCGTCGGTCGTCTACGAAGCGAACACGCTCCCCGACACGTCGCGCTGGCACGTATCGACCGGGAACGGGACGATCGGATTCACGCCCGTGTTCGTCGACACCGCGCTCGCGGCCGGCGGGCTGGACCTCGAGGGCAGCGTCTTCATGGACATCGAGATCAGCACCGCCAATCTCGCGGCGATCGATCGCGCGACGATCGCGATCTTCGGTCGCAGCTACAACACGACGACCAGCGGCAGCTTCACCTGGCAGACCATCGACGGCACGGGCGCCGCGCCCACCAACCTGCTCTCGAACGTCGCGCCGTACCGCTGGTACGCCGCCGACGCGACCGCCGCGATCCGACCCGGCGAGAGCGGCGCGCTCATCCGCCTGCGCGCCGGCCCGTCGTCGAACGCGCTCGCCGTCAACCGCGTCGAGATCTGCTTCGACGCGCGTTAGTCGCTCGGGCCCGCTGTTACACTGCCGGCCATGACGCAAGCCCCGACCTGCGGCGTGTGCCAGTCGCTGTCCACCCCGAGCCTCTACGAGGACGATCTCTGGTGCGTGCGGCACGCCGAACCGGCCGGCGTTCCCGGCTGGATGCTGCTGATCAGCAAGCGCCACGTCGCGGGACCGGCGCACTTCGACGATCGCGAGGCCGCCGTGTTCGGCGTCGCGCTCCGCCATTTCGAGCGCGTGCTGGAGCAGGTCACGGGCGCGCTGCGGATCTACACGGCCGCGATGGGCGAGAGCCATCCGCACTTCCACGCGCACATGGTGCCGCGCTACGCGACCATGCCGCGCGACGCGAAGGCGTGGAGCGTGTTCGACCTGCAGCGCGCGGTCGGCGCCGGCGAGCTGTCGGTGGACGTCGCCGAAATCCAGCGCGTCTCCGAGGCGTACCGGCGCGCGCTGGCCGCGCAGCCGCGGCCCTGGTGAAAGTCAGGTCGGCCGTTCGTGCAGCAGTTCTGGTCGGGATTCCTTCTCTCGCTTTCGCTTAGCCTCGATCTCGGCTTGGTGAATGTCGCGATCGTTCGCACGGCGTTGAACCGAGGGGGCAGGGCGGCGTTTCTTGTGGGAGCGGGATCGTGCCTGGGCGATCTCGTCTACTTCGTCGCCGCGTTGTTCGGCGTCGCGACGTTGCTGCGCTCGACACCGTTTCGCTGGGCGATCTGGATCGGCGGGACGGCGGTCTTGCTGTTTCTCGCCGTGAAGATGGTCCGGGAAGTGCTGCGACCGCGGCTGATCGACCTGGATGACAGGGCCGCGCCGGCCAGCAATGGAGCCAGCCTGTTCGGCTGGGGCGTCGCGCTCGCGCTCGCGTCGCCAACGGCGATCCTTTGGTTCGCCGCCGTCGGTGGCAGCGTCATCGCGGCGTCGGGCGGAACGAAATCTCAGTTGATCCCGTTCGCCGCCGGCTTCGCCGTCGCGGGCATCGCCTGGTCGGCGGCCCTCGCCGCGGCGGCGTCCCTCTTCGAACGCGTCGGCGGGCGCAAGGTCGCGCGCGTGCTGGCCGTCGTGTCGGCGTTGCTGTTCCTCTACTTTGCCGGCGTGGTGTTCCTCCGCGGCTGGGTCGAGATGCGCGCGCTCGGCCGGTAGCATCGCCGCGCGGCCGTCGATCGGCGAGAATGTCCGCGATGGGGACCTTCGGCGCAGCGTTCGTTCAGGCCGGCGATGATGGACCCGCGCGCGCCGCGGAGATCGCGCGCGCGCTGCGGGAGCAGAACACGGCGTGGCTGGCGGCGTCGCCTGAAAACCTCGCGATCGAGTACACGGTTCGCCGCTCGGCTGGCACGCCGTGGATCAGCATCCAGCACGGGATACCGTTCGATCTGTTGCAGAAGTTCTCGTGCGATATGGGCGCGACTGCCATCGGCATCTCGGGATGCGACGAGATCATCCTCGGCTTCTCGTACCGGCGGTTCGACAGCGGGCGGGTCAGGCGCGCGCTCGACTATCGCGACAATCCACCGCGCGGCCCGGCAGGGTGGATGCTGGTCGAGGGGGAGCGAGAGCCCTGGGAGGAGCAGGTCCTCTTCTCGAACAAGCTGATCGGTCTCTACTTCAAGTACGCGCCGAAGGAGGCAGACCGAGCTGTCAGCCGCAGGATCATCGAACAGGGCGCCTCGATTCCGTGGTCGTCCGACGCCGACATCGTCGGCGAGATCGCGGCGTACCTCCAGCTGCCCTGGCGGCCCGTCGACGACACGTTCCCGCCCGCCACGCAGACCGAGGTCGTCGCCGGTAGCCCCGACCGCTGGAAGAAGTTCCACCGGCGCTTCAGGCCGTGGTGGAAGTTCTGGTAGCGTCGGGCGATGGCGATCATCGGCCGCCGGCGTGACGGCAGCGCGCTCGAGCGGCGGCTGACGAAGCGGACGCGGACGCTCAGGTTTTACAACGAAGATCTGGCGACGGTCGATCTCGCAGCGCTCGCCGCCGCGCCGCAACTGCAGGGTCTCGACCTCGCGCACAACCCGCTCGAACAGGTCGACCTGGCGCCCCTCGCGCGTTGCTGCCCGACGCTTACCGCTGTCGCATTGCAAGCCCGCGCGCCGATCGATCTCCGCCCCCTCGCGTCCCTGCCGTCGCTCGCCAGCGTTCACCTCCACTGTGGCGACGAGTGGCCGCCGCTGGATCTTTCTCCGCTGACCGGGCTCCCGCTCTTGAGCCTCTCCGTCTACGGCGGCGGGTTCGAGACAATCGATCTGTCGCCCCTCGCGCGATGCGAATCGCTCGAACTGCTCACAATCGAAAGCGCGCCGATTCGCGCACTGGACCTGTCGCCGCTGGCGGCAGCGGTGGGACTGCAGAACTGCTACGTCGGGCATTGCCCGGATCTGCGGGCGCTGGATCTCGAGGTGTGCGCGCGGTGGCCGCGCTTGAAGAGGCTGCTCGTGACGTACAGTCCCATCACCTCGCTGGACCTCGCGCCGCTGTCCGGATGCACGCAGCTGGAGGGCCTCACGCTCAACGGGTTGCAGCTGACCTCTCTGGACGTGACCCCGACCGCTGCCTTGCCGTTGTTCAAAGACCTGAGCGCGCTTCCCGGGAAGGGACGCGTCGGTCCGGTCATGACGTTGTCGGCTCCGCGCAGCGCGGTGGTCGCCCCAGCGATCAAGCAGTACCTAGGTTTCGGGCAGATCATGCGCGCCGGCGTCGCGACGCACGTTCTGCGCGATCTCTCCTGGTCGTACGACAGCGAGCCGTGGCCGTCGCGCCAGCACCTGAGCGACGCGATCGATGCGCGACAGCGGGAGATTCGTGGCGACCGCGGACGCTGGGACCCGGCGACGCGCGTGCTCGCGGTGCCGCAGGTCGATGTCGTCTGGGAGGATTTCTCGAGCAACGACGGTCCTGAGGTCGCCCGGGTCGCGAGCGTGGACGGCGGCGGCCTGACGGCGCTGGACGTCATGTGGGGCATCGAGCGGGCGTTCGGCCCGCGCATCGCCACGCGCGACCACCGCTTCTTCGAAGGCCTCACGCTACGTCGCGAGACCGCCTGGGATCCGGTGCCGCGTTACGACCTCAGTCTCGGGAGCTGAACGACGCGCTGATCGGCTAGGCTTCTCGGCGCAAACGAGAGGAAGGAGAGGCCTCATGGCGCAAGTGATCGGCATTTACGCGTTCGACGAAGTCGAGGTGCTGGATTTCGCCGCGCCTTTCGAGGTGTTCTCGACCGCGTCCCGGGTCCACGCGCGCACGGCCGGCGGCGCGGCGCCCCGGTTCGACGTCAGCCTGATAGCGGATAGGCCACGAACCGTTCGCGCCCGCGGTGGCTTTCCTGTCGTCTGCGGGCGGTCGATCGCCGATCACCCGCCGCTCGACGTCCTGATCGTGCCGGGCGGGGTCGTCACCGCGGAGCTCGAACGCCCCGACGTGATCGCGTGGATCGCCGCGCAAGCGCGGTCCGCCGGCATCATGGCGTCCGTGTGCACCGGCGCCTTCCTGCTGGCGCGCGCCGGGCTCCTCGACGGCCGCCGCGTGACGACGCACTGGGAAGACATCGCCGACCTCCGCCGGATGTTCCCCGCGCTGAAGGTGGAGGAAGGGCCGCGCTGGATCGACGAAGGTCCGATCGTCACGTCGGCCGGGATCTCGGCGGGCATCGACATGAGCTTGCACCTCGTCGGGCGCCTGGCCGGCGAGGAGCTGGCGCTGCGCACCGCGCGGCAGATGGACTACGACTGGCGCCGCAAATAGCGCGAACAGCTCACTGCATCCCGCGCAGGTGCCGGCGTTGCCAGGCGAGCTCGCGGAAGACCGCATCGACGGCGGCGTTCGGGTCGCCTCTGCGGAAGACGTGGTCCAGGAAGATCGCCTCGGCGATCGCCTCGCACATCGTGCCGACGCGGGCGACGCTTCCCCCGGCGGCGACGAGGAGCGCCTCGTCGATCGCTTCCGCGGCGCTCATCGCGACGGCGAGCATGCGAAACGGTGGCTCGGCGACGGTCGCGCCGGCCGCGGAAGGCGACGCGAGCTGCGCGTTCTTCGCGAACACGAGACTGCGCAGCGCGCCCTTCGCGCTCCCGGCGACGCTGGCTTCGGCCGCCACCTCTTGCTCCAGCGCGACGACATCGCGTTCGAGCGTCGCCAGAGCCGCGTCGAAGGAGCTGGCTGCGGCGGGCGGCGCTGCGTCGGACGTTACGGCGGCCGCGCGCGCTGTTGACGCCGCCGCGACGGCGTCCTCGCGGGCTCGCGTGAGCTGCGCCGTGGACCCGCCAAACCGCTCGTAAAGTGGCGCGACGCGCGCCGCGCAGTCGCACGCGAAGACGCCGAGCGTCGCGCGGTCGGCGCGCGCGATCGCTTGCGCCAGCGCGCCCTCCGCCTGCGCGAAACGCGCCGCCGTACGCCCGTCGGTCTCGACTGCCTGGGGCAGGGAGACCGGCGATGCGGTTGCGACCGCCGGTGTGAATGCAGCCGCGACAGCAGCCAGTCCCGCCGCGACCCCGCGCAGGCGCCTCTTGTGCTTGGTGTTGTTTTGTCCCATGGGCGCGCACCGGTTAGGCACCCGATCCATCCGGTCAAGCCGTCGCCGCGATTTTGTCCCTGGCGATTTTGTCCTCGGCGGCGCGTTTGAGGGCCGCGAGCCGCAAGCGCAGATCGCGCGTGAAACGCCGGACGATCACCCGATCGAGCAGCGGCCGCAGCAACCACCAGTGCGTCTCGAAGCCGTACCGGAACACGACGTGCGTCCCGCCCGACCCGCGTGACTCGAACAGCCAGGTGCCGGCGAAGCGTTCGAAGAGGCGCGACCGCGACGTCATCCTGACGGCCACGCGACGCGGCCGGTCGATGGTCACGTACTCGACGGTCATGGCGATCCCGTTCTGCGCCCGCACCCACACGCGACCACCGACGGCCGGGCCGCGCGCGCCATCTTCGGCCCGCAGAACGCGCAGGAACGGATCCCACGACAAGCGCAGCGCGTAATCCTGTGCGACGTCGAAGACGACCGCGTCCGGCGCGTCGATCGCGATGCTGGTTTCGACGGTGGGCGGCATCTGCCCTGATCTACAGGAAACGCGAACCAGGGTTGCACCGTCGGAGTCGCTTCTGTTACCTTGTTGCCCGTCCGCCGGTTCGCCGGTCCACCATGGAGGTGGGTCTTGGAAACATGTCGATGAACGCACATAGATACAGCCTCTCGGGCTGTCGCGGCTTGCCCGCGCGGGTGCGTCCGTCCGTGGTTTCCTGACCCGGGCCCTCGCACCACGCCCGAATCAGGTTTGATGGCGATCGGCGTGTAACGCGCCGATCAGGTCCACGTCAGCACGACGACATCTCGGGCGGGAGCAGTCGGACGTGGGGCCCGGTGCCTCCCTTCGCCGCCAGCGTGGGGGCACCTTCGGGTCGGAGCCGTTCATTCGGCGCCGCAAAACCTCGTGCCATCGACCGAGGATGTTGTCGAACCCTCCGATAGCGGCGACTGGTAATCGCCTTCCGTCGGAGGGCTTGGCAGCTTCCCCCTGATTCGTGCGTTTCGCGTGACTGGCAGCCGGCCTGACCTGGCGCGCGGGTTGAGCGGCTCTTGCTCGGCCTGCCACGAATGGGGGAACGTCGGCACTGGTTTCGCGCTCTGCGGCCAGGCCGCGGCAGTCCGAGAGCAACTTAGTTTTTCTTATTCTCGTTTTTGAGGACCTCTTCTCTTGTCTAGCGACATCGACATCTGGCAGCGCCTGGTACGGGGTGAGACACGCGACGTCTCGCGCTTGCTGGACGATCTGCGCGCGCTCGATGCGCTGGACGACAACGGCCGTTTCCTGTTCAGCGGCCTTGTCGAACCGCTGGCGGGACACGCCGACGGGCAGGTGCGCGCGGCGGCCGTCAGGTTGCTCGCGGGCGTGCAAGGGATGTGGGGCCTGCGGCGCATCGTCGCCGCGCTGGGAGACGACGACGGGAGCGTCCGCGACCAGGCGGTGTACGCGTTGTTTACGTCGGCGAGCACGCAGCCCTATCGCTGGGCGCACGCTGTCTTCCATCCGCGCAGCGACATTCGTGGCGCCGCGCTCGAGGTCGGTGGGCCGCGCGGCGCCGAACATCTCGGCGTCTACCTGCGCGCGGATCCGGCGAACGCCGAGCGGGCGAAGGACTGTCCGTGGCCCAAGCAGCGGCTCGCGCTCGTCATCGACATGTTCGACCGCGGCGCCGCGAGCGCTCGCGAGGCGTGCGAGCACGTCGTCGCGATGCCGCCGGAGGAGCTGGCGCAGTTCGTGTCTGCGCGGTCGTCCGAACGGATGGACCTGATCCTGCGCGCCGCCAGCCAGCACCCCGAAGGGCTGCGCGAGACCTGCACGGCGATCGCCCAGGCGGCGCTTCACCGGCGGCACTTCGACCTGCGCGAGCGGCTGGTGGCGGCGCTGCTGCGCTGTCCGGCGCTGGGGCACGACGCCGTCGCGCTGGCGAGCGTGATCGACACGAAAGTGCTGTCGTCTACGTCGATCTCGGACGATGCGCTGCCTGCGCTGGAGTGGTGGATCTGGCGGCTGCGCGAGAGCGCGCCGAAGATTCCCGAGAGGAAGCGGCTGGATCAGCTGCTGGCGCTGCCGCTATTTCGCGACGCGGACGGGGCGCTCCGGCTTTCGCTGGCGGCTGCCGTGTTCGGTCTGTACACGAGCCACGCGTTGCATCGGCTGGTCCGCATTTTCGGCGAGGACGTCGTCGTCGAGACGCTCTGCCGCCACCCCGACCAGTGGGACTCCGTCTGCCGACTTCCGATCGAGACGCCAAACGAAGCGCTCCGGCTGCTGGACGTGGTCGCCGAACGCGATCGTCTGGTCTGGCAGCGTCTGGTGGCGATCACGTTCGCGCGCTGGGCACCGGGTGACAGGCCGCCCTGCGAGGCGCTGCTGCATTCGATTCACGACACCGAGCTGGGCGACGTACTCGAGGCATTCGTCGATCACATCGGGACCCTCGAAGGGTCCCGACCCCCCCGCGATGGTACGCGGCGAGCAGAGCTCGCCGGCTCCCCACGCGATCGAACGAAGGCGATGGACGCGAAGCTGGCCGCGCGCGCCGTCGGCAGCCTGGGCGGCGTCCTCCAGGCGCGTCTGGCGGGACGCAACGCCGACGTCGTCGTCGCGCGCCTCTTGAAGCTCGCGACGCCGGAAGCGCCGCACACCTGCGACCTGCTGCTCGCGCTGCTGCGGCCGATGGACGTAGACGATCTCGTCCGGCTTGTCACGCGGCTGTCGCTTGCGCTGCAGGTGCAGCTGGTGCGGCTCTGCGACTCCGTGTTTCAGCTGACGTGGTCGCAGGAGCTGGCGATGGCGCGCGCGCTCCGCGATGCGGAGGACCAGCACGTGCGCCGCTGGGCGGCCCGTCTGATGAAGGCCGCCGCGGCCACGCCGGCGACGGCGCGCCCGACGATCATCGCCGTC
>DATMZL010000013.1:0-4669 GCA_035607075.1 Polyangia bacterium | reverse complement strand
CCGCGCGCTCCAGCTCCTTGCAGATCCGGAGGAAGCCCGCGACGCGACGCAGGAGGTCTTTGTGCGCGTGATGGGCGCGGGTGGCGTCCCGGCCGATCCGACCCCGACCGCCTGGCTCTACCGGGTGACGACCAACCTCTGTCTCAACAGGCTCCGCGACCGCTCTCGGCAGGAGGCGCTGCTGGCATCGAAGTACAGCGTCGACATGGAGGTGCGAGCCGCGGGAGAGACGCGTGCCATCGTCGCGCAGGTGCTGGCGCGAGTCCCCGAGGAACTGCAGGACGTCGCCATCTACTTCTTCGTCGACGGACTGACCTACGACGAGATCGCGCCAATGCTCGGGGTGTCTCGACGGACGGTGAGCAACCGCCTGTCCGAGTTCCGGGATCTGATGACGCGGCTATTCCCCCAGACGAGGTCGGCGTCGTGACCGTCCCGGCATCGTCGCCGCGAGGTCCCGGCTGCGCCTCGGATCTCGATCTCGACGAACTGCTCGCGGGCGATCTCGCCGGTGCGCCCCGGGAAGCTACGCTGCGCGCTCACGTCGACGCCTGCGCCCGCTGCCGTGAACGGATGGCGGCGTTCGCGGCGGTGGAGCCTCCGCAGGCGAGCACGATCTTGCCCCAGGTGATGCGGGCGGGCGCGGCGCCGTCGCGCAGGGCGCGCTGGCGAGTTGCGGTGGCGGTCATGACGGCCGGGGCCGCGGTCGCCGCGCTGCTCCTCCGCACGGGCGTCGGCCCCGGCGTGGACGAGCGCGGAGGGGATCGTACGAAAGGCGGCCTCGCGCTGACCGTATTCGTGAAGCGCGCCGGCGGCGCTGTCGACGCCGTCGGCGCGGAGGGGGCGTTGCGGCCCGGCGACGAGATGCGGTTCTCGGTCGCGACCGTACGGCCGGGCTACGCGGTGGTCCTCGGGCTCGACGCCAGTCCGTCCGTGACGATTTACGCCCCGGCCGGTGGTGGGCCGCAGCCGATCCGTCTGGACAGCGCTGGCACGACCACGCTGCCCGGCAGCATCGTGGCCGACGAAACCGCGGGCGCTGAACGTGTCGTCGCGGTGGTGTGCGAGGTGCCGACCCCGCCAGAGGCGCTCCGGGCGCGCGGGCTGGCCGCCCTCACCGCGGCAGCCGGCGATCCCGAACGCGTATCGTCGCTGGGCACGGGATGCGCGGAGTCGGGGCTGCTGCTGCGCAAGGAACCGCGCGCGCGATGATTCGCCTCGCCGCCCAGCGAGGCCGTACCTCGCCGGGGCTCTCGCGTCTCGCCCGTTGGTTGGTGTTCGCTTGCCTCACCATGCTGCCCTCGCGCGCGCACGCGCTGCGCATGGCGCTGCTTATCGGCAACGACGAGGGGCAGTCGGGCGACGTGCGGCTGCGCTACGCGGAGAGCGACGCCAGCCGGCTCGCCGCACTGCTGACCCGGGTGGGCGGGTTCGGGCCCGATGCGACCGCGGTGGTGCTGGGACGCACTGCCGGCGAGGTCAGGCAATCGCTCGCGAGCGTGGCGGCGCGGCTGCGCGCGACGCCCGGCGAACATCTGGTGGTCGTCTACTACTCGGGCCACGCCGACGCGCAGGGACTTCACCTCGGCACCTCGATGTTTCCTCTCGCCGAGCTCAAGACCGAGATCGTCGCGCTGCCCGCGGCGGTCCGCATCCTGATCCTCGACGCCTGCCAGGCTGGTGTCCTGACCCGAGCCAAAGGCGGACGCCCGGGCCTCGGGTTCGACGTCGCGAGCGCCGCCGGCGGTCCGGTTCAAGGGCTCGCGATCCTGGCGGCGACCGCGGGGTCGGAGCTGGCGCAGGAGTCCGATCAGTTGGGCGGCTCGGTATTCACCCACCACTTCGGGGCGGGGCTCTCGGGACTCGCGGATCGCAACCACGACGGCAGCGTTTCGCTCGCCGAAGCCTTCGACTACGCGTCCGAGCGGACCGTCGCGACGACGCTCGCCACCACGACCGGTCCGCAGCATCCAACCTTCCGTCTCGATCTGTCGGGACGGGACGAGCTCGTCCTCACCCGTCCGGGGCTACGTGGCGTCGGGTACGGACACATCCGCCTCGACGTCGCGGGCTGGTACTTCATTCGGCGGCGGGACGGGACGATCGCGGCCGAGGTCGTCAGTGCGGGCGGTGAAACGCTCGCGCTCGATCCCGGCGCATACGAGGTCACGCGCCGCGGGAAGTCCGGCCTCGACGTGGCGGCGGTGACCGTCGGCGAAGGGCAGGAGATGCCGATCAGCGGCGTCGCGAGCGTCCCCGTCGCGTTCGGACGGATGGTTCGTAAGGGCGGCGGCCCCGAGGTGGCGTATGGCCTGGCAGCGGTGACGTCGCTGCGAACGCCGCTGGAACAGCTCGGCGCCTCGTACGGGATCGCGCTGGCGGGGCGCCTCGATCTCAGTCTGGTCTCGTTCGAGCTGCGCCTTGGAATGGGACGCGCCCATCAGGAGGCGGCGCACCTGTCCTCGACCACGTGGGAAAACTCCGCCTCGGCGGCGGCGCTGCACGTGCACGACTTTGGCTCCGCCCGCCGGCGGTGGTTGCCCACCGTCGGCATCGGACCCGAGGCCGGCGCGTCGTACTTCGCACAACAGCTAGACAGCGGCGAACGGCGCAGCACGGTCAGCCCGTTCGTGGGCCCGACGGCGCTCGCCGAGCTGACGATCCGCCGGCGCGCCTTCCTGCGTGCCGACGTCCGCCTGCCCGTCTACATGCTCCGCACCGCCGACACCACCGGCGAGAGCGCCACGCGATGGCGGCCGGCGCTGGTGGTGGCTCTGGGAGGTGGCGCGTGGTTCTGAAGCGCGGCCGTGGCGTGCTGGTTCTCTTCGGCGCGGGCGTCGTCTGCACGGGCGCCTGCGGCCCCGGGCTGGCGCCGGGCACCAGCGGCGATCAGCCCCTGCTCACCTTCGGCTCGCAGCTCGCGTCGTCCGACGGCGTACCGAACGGTGCGAACGTCCGGTTGGGTGTGATCTGGACCGATCCGCTGCAGCGACAGCCGGACGTTCCCATGCCTTCCGACTGGTTCAGCACCACCCTCTCGCCCAAGAGGCTCGACGCCTTCACGACCACCTTCTATCGACCGCCGCCGCCCGCCGCGCTGTTCCCGATCGATACTCCCGGTGGTGGCGACGAGATCGAGATGGCGTTCGGTGAAGCCTTCATCTTCGATGACGGCGACGACGACGGCGCGTACCAGATTCATGGCACTGACGCGGAGATGGCGCCTCCCGACCGGTATCTCGCAGGGAGCCCAGAGGCGATCGTCTACGTCTCCCGGCCGTTCTCCCGCGCGCAGATTACCTTTCCGCTCGGCCCGGCAATCCTTCCCGGCTACACGACGCTCGCGTTTTTCTGCACCGGGCAGGTTCCGGGGGACATCAAGCAGAACTTCGGGATGGGCTTCGTTCTGCAGCCCTCCCAAACGCTTCCCGAGATCCGCACCTGCCTGCGAAGCCACTCGCCATAGATCGGCGCACCGAACCGGCGGTCAGTCGCGGAAGATCAGTCGCGGAAGATCGGCACCTCGATATGAGCGGCGTCTGGATCGATGAGCGAGCCGAGGTTGTTGACGACCGTGTCCCGGAAGCGCCGCTCGTCGTCGCCATAATTTGCCTTGAGCGTGTTGCCGCGCTGCCAGTTCCATTCGATGAACCGGGTGATCGAGGTCAGCTCGAGCTGGACGTGCGAGATCTCGTTGGGCCGCGCGAAGGGCGGGAACGCCATCAGCGGCACGCGCGGACCGTAGTAGATCGCGCCCGACTTGCTCAGCTTGCTCGACGAGCCGTCGACATCGACGCCGGGCGGAGCCGGGGGCGGGACGTGATCGTAGTACCCGCCGGCGGTCAGATAGGTGAGGAGGACCAGCGTGTTCGGACCATAGAGCGGCGACGCGAGGATCTCGTCCCTCACGTTCTTGACGTACGCGATTCCGGGGCCGACGGGGTTGCCGGGTGATTCGCTCGTGGTCGGATCGCCGATGTCGGGAAGGATCAGAACCACGGACGGGAGCACGCCGGTCTCGATGTCCCGATCCAGCTCGCCGGCGAGCGAGCGGTAAGGGTACCAGTCGGGATCGTAGAACGCGCCCGGGTTGTAGACGGACACCTGACCGAGGTTCGAGGGCCCGGCGTAGATCGCCCAGGGCACCTGAACGTGCGCGAGCGTCTTGGTGAGCAGCGGGGTGTCGTCGAGCCGGAAGTCGTCAGCGAACCGGGCGGTCTCGACGTAGAGGAGATTCTGCGTGGCGGGGAGCGACGCGAACGGACCGCGCGGGCCGTCCGCGTACGCGTAGGTCTGGAAGTAGTTGTCCGCGAGCGACGCGCCCGACGCGAGGAGCTGCCAGTAGTCGGCCGGCGTTCCGACCGCCGCCGAGGGTCCCGTGCACGCGAAGTCGAGCGGATCGCCGCACCCGCCGTCCGCCGGACCCAGCGCGAATCCGTTCATCTTGCCGCCCGCGATCTTCGAACGCATGCATTCCGGCACAGGATCCGGCACGTGCGCGTCGGTCGTCGGACCGATCAACGCGCAGGCCGGCGCGCCCGCGATCGACGCCGGCATCGCCTCGCAGCAAAGCGGTCCGCCCGCGCAGTTGGGCGCATTGCTGACCGAGGGGAACTCGGACTGACAGTACTGGCCGAAGTAGGAATCGAACGATCGCCCGTCCTGCAGG
>DATMZL010001496.1:0-4883 GCA_035607075.1 Polyangia bacterium | reverse complement strand
CCCGCCCCGCCGCGGCCACCCGCGTCGTTCGACGACGAACACGCACCGAGCGACGCCGTCAGCGCCACGACCGCGCAGCAACCGATCCACCGCCGGGGAAATCTCGTCATTTTCACCTCACTCGAAGACCGCCCTCAAGCGAACGGAGGACGCCAGAGATTCGGGAGAACCCGACCTCATCTTGAGCCGGCGCGGCGAACTGTCAGGATTCTTACCGGCGGCGGCTTACTTGTTGCCGCGCACGATCGCGCGCATGCGATCCGCTTCCAGCTTCGCGTAGGTGCCTTCGTCTTCCTTCCCGGCGCGTGGCAGCAGCGCGTGCAGCGCTCGCACCACCTTCGGCAACGCGCCGAGATCGGTCGGCGCGCCGGCCGGACCCACGAACGGCGCACGCGCCGCACGGATGACGGCGCGCTTGTTCGGCAACGCGGCGATGGTGGCCGGGCCGATGGCCCCCTTCAATCGGCTCCCGGCGCGCTTCAGGGCCTTTGGTCCCAGGAACGTCAGCCAGCTGGGCACGACGAAGGTGGCATCGATACGAAAGCCGAATTTTGTCTGCGAGGCGGTCAGGCCGAGGTGCTCGGGGAGCAAGCGCCACAGCTCCACGTCGGCATCGGTCGAAGGTCCCGCGAGCGGCCCCACGTCGTACGGGGTCAGCGTGAAGCCCGCGTTTCCGGTCTCGAACGGCAGATCGCGCGCGTAGCCAAGGCAGCGCGCGAAGAGCGCGTCGGCGTCGTCGGCCAGCGACAGCGGGAGATAGATCGATAGCTCGCCGCCGGAGTCCGCGCCCAGGTTGACCAAGACGCGCTGGTCGCACGCGGCGCCCCGCGCCCTGTCGTACTGTAATTCGATCTCGGCCGGCCGCTTGCGCAGCAGGGTGAGATCGCGCTTTAGCTTGCCCCGCCTGGTCGCCTGCAGCGCCAGCACACCCGACGGTCGGAAATAATCGAACATCCGGGGAAACTCGGCGGCGAGCGACTCGATGACGCCTGCGATGGCTGGCGCGGCGCGCGCGCCCTCGAAGTAGAAGTGCAGGCCGAACGCGGGCGCGATGAGGCGCGCCTTGCTCTTGCCGCGACCACGCTCGACGGAGAGCCCGGCGATCGAGATCGGCTTCCGTTCCGCGCGGAACGCGGCCTGAAAGCGGGGATCGCGGCGAATCGGATCGAGATCCCGGTCGGTCTTCATGCGAGCCACGTGCGCGTACGCGCTGCGTGCCGCCGCCTCGACCGCCGCCAGCGCTTCGTCGCGGCGGCCGAGCTCGACGAGCGCGCACGCCAGGTTGTGGAAGATCGAGCTGTTGACGCGGCCCTGATTCATCGCGCCGGCAATGAATCTTTCGAGCCGCTCCGCGCTGATGCCCGTCTGCTTGTGACCGCGCTTCTGCGCTTGCAGAACGAGGTGCAAGAAGTGCGCGGCGTTGTTCCACTGCGTCGCGCTGGCGGTCGGCGCGCGCGTCACAGCCTCGAGTAAGCGAAACGCAAGCGTCGACTGTCCCGCCTGTCCCAGCTCGAACGCGCGCCGCTCCACCAGATCCGCTTCGAACGTCTCCAGCTTCGCGAGCGCCATCGCCTTCTCGAACAGCGCCTCGTCGCCGACGCGCAGCGCCGCTTCCGCGACCTCGCGCGAGTGTCCTTCCTCGCGGACCACCAGGGTCCCCAGCGCGTGGACGAAACGCGCGTCGCGCGATTCCGAAAGGTCTGCGTCCTCGACAGCCGGCCGGATCACGTCCCAGTAGACGTCGCCCTTGCTGGCGAGCCGGCGCAACCCGGCCGCATCACGCTGGCCCGCCAGCAGCCGCGCCTGCGCGACCGCGTCGTTCGATCGGTGCTGGGCGGCACCCGGACCCGTGTACGCCTTGTCCGGGCGCTGCGGAATCCTCTCGAAGCCGAGCGTCAGAAAACGCGCCCGCTCCTTGGCTGGCAGCTCCTTTTCGATCTTGTCGTAGTAGAGGAACGCGTACGGGAACGCGTCGATCAACGCGAGAACACTGTCTTCCCCGCGAACGACCTTGGCCGCGCCACCGTATCTCCTGGCCCGCGCGCCGTCCGCCGCCGACGTGATCTCGTAGTGCCACACCTCCGTGCGGAAGCGCCGGGCGAGATGAGCGGCCAGCTCCGAATCAGCGGTGTAGCGCTCGCTGTCGTAGACGCCGATCCACCGACCCGCGGCGCCCCGGGCGGCGACCACCACGAACCCCAGCTTCCCGGTCTTCTGAAGGCCCAGCGGCTCGAAGCGAAGCGGGTCTTCCTTGCTCTCCGTCGCGCCGTTCGCGAGCCAGTAGTCGCGCACGGCCGCCTGGACGTCGTTCGGCGTGAGCTTTCCGGCGCGTTTGACATAGATACCGCCTACGTTCAGCCCCATGCCTCTTGCTAACACGCGCGCCGACGGCGGTGGCGTTGTTGGTCTTTCTCTTGCTACCGTCGAGGCGCATGCGAACGAGCACCTTCTCAGCCTCGCCATTCCTGGCCTTTACGCTCGCGTTGTCAGCCGCGTCCTGCGACTCGCGTCAGCTCTCCGACACCAACCTGTGCACGGTGATCGCGGATCCGGCCCACCCTCTGGATGGCTACAAACAGTTCTCACCAGACGAGAAGATGGGGGACCCGCGCGCGCAGATACCCACCTACGTCTATCTCGTCGCGGGCCACGATGCGGTCGCGATCACGGGACCGTCGATTCCGTTCACGGACCACGGTCTCGCGACACACAACGCGAGCATCGCGATCGAAAACCCGACGAGCGTTTCGGCGAGCGGTTACTTCGTCACAGTCGACGATCATCTCGCGTATCGCGTGCGGATCGACGACTTCGAGTTCGAGGTCGCGCTCGCGCGCGTCGAACTCTGCCCGACGGGCACGGTGCTCGAGAGCCGTTTCGTCTTCCCCGGGATCACCGACCTGCTGGGCGGCGGCGTCGCGCACGACCTGACGATCGACGCCATCGTCGACGGCGCCACGGTGGCGTCCACGTCGCCGGTCACCGTCGAGGTTCGCCCGTAGTCAGGCGTTAACCGGCCGCGCGGCTCTGCGACTTCACCTTTTCGATCAATTTGAGGTCTTTCTTCGTCTGGGCGTCGGGGCTCGTGTACGCCTCGTAGATCTGATACAGCCAGAACAGCGGCGTCAGAACGAACCCGATGACCACGTAGCAGAGGAGCGCGAAGACCACCGACAAGCCGAAGAAGAGGATGCCCTTCAGAACGTCCCCTTTGATGAGCTGGCCCAGTCCCGGGATGAAGAAGGAAAGGATCGCGGGCGCGCTATGGCGCGCGCGCGCGCGCCGGACGGCGTCGTTCACCTCCGCCGCCATCGGGTCGTACGGCGCAGCCGCAGCGACGACGACGGCACCCCGCGGGTGACCGCAGCTCGCACAAAACGGACCGGATCCAGGCGCCCCGCACTTCTCGCAAAACGAATCGGCCACAGCTCGCCCTCCTTTCGTGTGCGCTGCTACTGGAGCGAAAGGTCACACGCCTGCGGATGGCGGGTCAAGCTGCGTAGTGCGCCGCGGCGCACCTCGAGCAGAGGAATCAATACGGCAATCGCGAAGGTGGTGCTATAAGCCGCACGCTCATGCAGGATCGAGATGAGCGATTGCAGCAAGCAATCCGCGTCGGAAATATCGGGATCTTCGATCACGACCACGACAATGATGTGATCTTCTGGTCGCTCGAGATGCGCCAGCTTTACGGCTGGGATGCGGAGGAGCCGGTGACGCTCCCGAAGATCATCTCGCACCTCCATCCCGACGATGCGCCCCGGGTCCTTCCCGCTTTGAAACGCGCCCACGATCCGGACTATGACGGCGCCTTCGACATCGAGCATCGCATCATCGACCGCGGCGGGCGCTTGCGCTGGCTCGAGCTGCGCTCGAAGACTCACTTCGCCACTTCGGGGCCGCGGCGCCCGATTCGCACGATCGGCGCCGTTCAGGACATCACCCACCGGCGCACCGCCGAGGAGCGCCTGCGCGTGCTCGACACCGTTCTGAGCTCCAGCGCGCAGGCGATCGCCGTGGCCGATCCGGACGGAACGCTGACGTTCGCCAACGCGGCCGTGCGGCGACTCTGGGGCTACGCGGCTCGAGACGATCTGCGCGGCCGCTCGCTGTTCGACCTGTGGAAGACCGCCGAAGAGCCCGCCGTCGCGCTCAGGCGGATCAGCGATGACGGCATTCACAAGGTCGAGGCGCCGGCGATGCGCGTGAATGGTTCGCGGTTCTACCTCGGCATCACCGCGGAGGCCGTCTGTGATGCGAACGGCGCGCTGACCCAGGTTCTGGTGACCTTTGCCGACGTCACGGATCGGAAGCGCCTCGAAGATCAATTGATACAGGCGCAGAAGATGGAGTCGATCGGGCGGCTTGCGGGCGGCATCGCGCATGACTTCAACAATCTCCTCACCGTCATCTCCGCCGGCCTCGACCTGGGCCTGGCCCCGCTCGCGCCCGATCACCCGAGCCGGCCCCGCTTGGTCGAGGTTGCGGATGCCGCGCAGTCGGCGGCCGCGCTGACGCGCCATCTGCTCGCGTTCTCGCGCCGCGAGATCATCGCGCCGAAGGTGCTCGATCTGAACGACGTCATTCGGCGCGCCGAAAAGATGATCCTTCGCCTGATAGGCGAGGACATCGAGCTTCAGGTGACATGCGCGGAGAGCTTGCCGCCGATCCGTTTCGATCCCGGGCAGGTCGAACAGATCCTGGTCAACCTCGCGGCCAACGCGCGCGATGCGATGCCGGCGGGCGGGCGGCTCAAGGTCGAAACGTCCGCCGTCCGCTGCCCCTACCGGGCCGGGACATATACGTTGCTGGCGGTGTCCGACAGCGGCGCGGGGATGACCGAAGACGTTCGCGCCAAACTGTTCGAGCCGTTCTTCACGACG
>DATMZL010000017.1:0-3347 GCA_035607075.1 Polyangia bacterium | reverse complement strand
GGGTTGCGCAGCTCGTGGCCGATGCTGGCGGCGAACTGGCCGATGGTGGCGAGCCGTTCCGCATTTCGGTTCTTGGTCTCCAGATCTTCGCGATACGTCTCGAGCATGATCGCCAGCTCGAGATCGAGGATCTGGTTCAGCGCGGTTGCGATCCGCTCGACCTTCGCCGTATCGCCGGTGATCTCGGTGCGGACGACGTCGAGCAGGCGGACCCGAATTCGATCCATGGCCGTGAACATGTATTGCTGCGGTAGGGCGATGCGGACGTGCATGCGCCCGATGCGGGCGCGCAGCTCGTAATACTCCTCATCGTGCGGACCGAGCAGCATCCTGTCCATCCAGCGAACCAGGGTGGTCTTGAGACGTTCGATCTGCGCAGCGCCGCCCGTGATCGCCTGGCTGGCGCCGGGGTGCGCTTCGATCGCCGCGTAGAAGTCGTCGACGATAGGCCGGAAGAACGGCAACGCGATCGGATGCAGCTCGCGCAGCGCCGCCGACGAGGCGTCGGTGAATCCGACGTAGAGCTTGATGTTCTGGAAGAAGGAGAGGTTCTTCATGGCATCGCCGTGCGATAGTGACTGTGTCATGCCCCGGTCGCTCAGCAAAGTTGCGGCCAGAAGCGTGGTCGCCTCGGTTCTGGCGAGCCTGGCGATCGCGCAGGCGGGCTGCGCCCGCCACGAGCTGGTTCGTGCCGACGATATGAGTGCGTCTCAGCACCGGAACGCAGCGCAGCGGGAACAGGCCGCCGCCGACCAGGAACAGAGTCGCGCCCAGGCCGATGGCGGGGCGCCTCGGTCCGATCCGCGCGGGTTCGATCCGAACGAAGAGCATCGCCGAAGCGCGGACGCCGCGGCCGAGCACGCGCGCCAGCACGCTGCAGCCGCCAAGTTCCTGGAGCAATTCGAGGACGAGGAATGCGCCGGCATCCCGACCTCCAGCCGGGCCGCGTGTCCGCTGCTCGGCCCGCTGGAAAAGCTCGAGGATGTCCCGGGCGGCGTCCGCGTGACGTTCGTCGACAAGTCCCGCGCCGGGACCGCGATCGCGGGGATGCGCTGCCACTACGCCTATGCGCGCGCCCGGCATTTCGACGAGAACGTCGGCTGCCCGCTCTACGTGAAGGGCATCGAGGTGCGACGCGCCATCGATCCGCGCGCCGTGGAGATCGTCGCCCACGACGAGGCGACGACGAAGCTGATCCGCGAGCGCAGCCGCGAGCAGGCGACCTTCGCCGGACAGCACTGACGACGCTTGCCAGGCGCCGCGATCAGGCGGCGGTCAGGATGCTCGACAGGGCGCCGAGGTCGACGGGTTTGGAGAGGAAGGCGGCGCCGGCGGCTTTCGCTGCCGCGACGGTGTTGTCGTCGGTGTACGCGCTTATGACGACGGCGCGAACGGTATGCCGCTGCTCCCGGATCCGCTGAACCAGCTCGGCGCCGGTCATACCGGGGAGGCGGTAATCGGTGACGACGACGGTCGGCCCGTCAGGCAGCGCCTTGGGCAACGCTTCCTCGGCGCTGGCCGCGATCGTCGCCGTGAAACCATGCAGCGTCAGGATCTCCGCGATGTTCTCCGCGAGATCCTGGTTGTCGTCGACCACGAGCACGTTCGCTTTGATCTCCACGACCCGCTCAATATGACAGCCGTCCGCGCGAGTTACCAGAGGCTCCCTGCTAAATGCGCAGATTTCGCACGTGCGCCGTAACCGGCGCAGAGTTTGCGCGGCATCTCGAAAAAAGACGACTTCCCATCGCGCCAATCGATTGGAACGTTCGTTGCTGTTCCAACGCGGTGGAGGTTCCGATGCCAGCAAAGCGACTCGCAATCCTGGTGCTCGTCTCGGCGGCCAGCGGCTGCGGAACCGGCGGCGGCTCGGTGAAGCCCGACGATATGAGCGCCGCCCAGCACCGCGACGAGGCGGCCCGCGAGAACGCCGCCGCGCGCGAACATTCCAAGAGCTACGACCCCAAAGCGACGGTTCCGACCCCCTTCCGGCCAACGGCTGGCGCGGGATCGACGGAGTACGTCTTCTCGCCGTCCGTCTACAACCCGACCGAGGTGCAACTTCAGCGCGCGGACGAGCACCGCGCCCATGCCCGGCAGCACGAGAACGCCGCCGAGGCGCTCGAGCGTTACGAGGCGGCCGAGTGCTTCAACTTTCCGCCCGCCACTCGGGCGGCCTGCCCGCTGCTGGGGCCGGTCACGCGCATCGACGACACCGCGGCGGGTGTGAAGGTGACGTTCGCGCCGGGCACGCGCGTCGACGCCGTGTATGCCCACATGCGTTGCCATTACGCCTACGCCCGCGCGCGCGCGTTCGAGGAAGCGATGAGCTGCCCGCTTTACATGCGCGGCATCGAGATCAAACGGGCCGCGGATCCCCTGGCCATCGAGATCAACGCCGCCAGTCCCGAGCAGGTTCCGGAGCTGCGCGCGCGCAGCCGTGATGAGGCGGTCTACGCGCGAAGGAGCAGCCGATGAACAGCGCCTCGGACCTGATCGTCTGCGGTACGGACTTCTCGCCCGAGTCCGCGAGCGCGCTCGAATGGGCAGCGGCCTTCGCGAGACGCACCGGTGCGCGCATCGACGTCGTCCACGTGCTGCCCGAACCGACACGAGATCGAGAGGAGCTGGCGGCCGATGCAGTGGCGTTCGAGGCGGCGCGCCGGCAAGACGCGCACGACCAGCTGGCTGCCGTCGCCGCTGAAACGGTGCGGGCCGTGGGCGTCACGGTTCAGCCGCATCTGCTCACGGGAGCCGCCGAGGTCGCGATCGTCGAGCACGCGCGCCGGCACGACGCGCGCCTGATCGTCGTCGGCGCGGGCGGCCTGCCGCGGCTCGAACGCTGGGTGCTGGGCAGCGTCGCGGAGCGGACCGTTCGATCTGCGGGCTGTCCGGTTGCAATCGTTCCGCGCCACGACCGGAACCACGCCTGGTTTCCGTCGGAGACGGGCGCGCAGGGACGGGCGCTGAAGGCGCTGGTCGGGCTGGAGGGGGACGAAGGAGCGGCGCTCGTCGGCTTCACTGCGGACCTGCGGCGCCCAAGCCGTTGCGACGTGACCTTCCTTCACCTCTACTGGCCGATCGGCGAGTACCGGCGTCTCGGTCTCCGCGGTCCGCGCAACCCGCTGGACGTCGATCCCGACGTCGTGAAGAACATCGAGCCGAAGCTGCGGGCGCTGATCGACCATTTACCTGGACACGGCGCCGTCGCGCTGCAGATCCGGCCGTCGATCGGCGCGCCGAGCGCCGGCCTCGCGGCCGCCCTCGACCAGGAGGCTTTCGACCTGCTGATCGTCGGCTCGCACCAGCGGCACGGCGTCGCCCGTCTGCTGGAAGGGTCCGTGTCG
>DATMZL010000020.1:0-5628 GCA_035607075.1 Polyangia bacterium | reverse complement strand
ACCGTGAAGGTGCTGGTCGAAGGCAAGCGGCGCGCGGCCGTGCGGCGCTTCACGCAGACCGACGGCTTCTTCATGGTGGAGATCGAAGAGATCCCCGACATCCCCGAGCGCTCCGTCGAGCTCGACGCGCTGATGCGCGAGGTGCACGCGACCTTCGAGACCTACGTCAAATTGAACAAGCGCATCGCGCCGGAGATCCTGATCTCCGTACAGACGATCGAGGACCCCGGTCAGCTCGCCGACACGATGGTGGGCCAGCTGCAGTTGAAGCTGGGTGACAAGCAGTCGGTGCTGGAGATGGATTCGCCGTCGAAGCGCCTGGCCCGCCTCTACGAGCTGATCAAGGCGGAGATCGAGATCCTGCAGGTTGAGCGGAAGATCCGGACGCGCGTCAAGAAGCAGATGGAGAAGACGCAGAAGGAGTACTACCTCAACGAGCAGATGCAGGCGATCCAGAAGGAGCTGGGCGATCGCGACGAGTTCAAGAACGAGCTGACGGAGCTGGAAGACCGCGCCAAGCAGAAGAACCTCTCGAAGGAGGCGCTGGCCAAGGTCAAGAAGGAGCTCAAGAAGCTGCGCATGATGGCGCCCATGTCCGCCGAGGCGGCGGTCGTGCGCAACTACCTCGACTGGGTGCTGCAGCTGCCCTGGGGCGAGAAGACCGAGGAGAAGCTGGACGTCGTCGACGCCGAACGGATCCTCGACGAGGACCACTACGGCCTGAAGAAGGTCAAGGAACGCATCCTCGAGTACCTCGCCGTGCAGGCGCTGGTGAAGAAGCTCAAAGGCCCGATCCTGTGCCTGGTCGGCCCCCCCGGCGTCGGCAAGACGTCGCTGGCGCGATCGATCGCGAAGGCGACGGGGCGCAACTTCGTGCGGCTGTCGCTGGGCGGCGTGCGTGACGAGGCCGAGATCCGCGGCCACCGCCGCACGTACATCGGCGCGTTGCCGGGCAAGATCATCCAGTCGCTGAAGAAGGCCGGGACGCAGAACCCTGTGTTCCTGCTCGACGAGATCGACAAGATGTCGACCGACTTCCGCGGCGATCCGTCGGCGGCGCTGCTGGAGGTCCTGGATCCGGAGCAGAACGCGACGTTCAACGATCACTACCTGGATCTCGACTACGACCTCTCCGACGTCATGTTCATCACGACGGCGAACTACCTGCAGGGGATCCCGATCCCGCTGCAGGACCGCATGGAGATCATCCAGCTGCCCGGCTACACCGAGTTCGAGAAGGTGTCGATCGCCGAGCGCTACCTGATCCCGAAGCAGAAGCGCGACAACGGCATCGACAACGTACCGGTCGATTTCCCCGAAGACGCCGTCCGCGACGTCATCCACTACTACACGAAGGAAGCGGGCGTCCGGAACCTGGAACGCGAGATCGCGACCGTGTGCCGGAAGATCGCGCGCGACGTCGTCGCCAAGAAGGCGCCGGTGCGCACCGTCAACGACGTGGCCGTTCCGGGCTGGCGGATCACCCCGAAGCGTCTGCCGCGCTACCTGGGCCCGCACCGTTTCCGCTACGGCCGACAGGAAGGGCAGGACGAGATCGGTCTCGTGATGGGCCTGGCCGTGACGATGCACGGTGGCGACCTGCTGGCGACGGAGGTTTCGATCGTAGCGGGCAAGGGAAAGCTGGTGCTGACCGGCAAGCTGGGCGACGTCATGCAGGAGTCGGCGCAGGCGGCGATCAGCTACGTTCGAGCGCGCGCTCCGTCGCTGGGACTCGAACGCGACTTCTACAACCGAGCCGACATCCACGTGCACCTGCCGGAAGGCGCGATTCCGAAGGACGGTCCGTCGGCCGGCATCACGATGTGTACCGGCCTGGTGTCGGCGCTGCTGCGCATTCCTGTGCGGCGTGACGTCGCGATGACCGGCGAGATCACGCTGCGCGGGCGCGTGCTGCCGATCGGCGGGCTCAAGGAGAAGATCCTCGCGGCGCACCGATCGGGCATCACGACCGTCATCATGCCCAAGGAGAACGCGAAGGACCTGCGAGACATTCCGAAGCGCGTCCTCAAGACGTTGAAGGTCGTTCCCGTCGAGCACATGGACGAGGTGCTGCGGGCGGCGCTGATGCTGCCCAAGCCGGAGGAGTTCCTGACCGAGCCGTCGGTGCCGGTCGACTGGCGCCAGCCCGTCGAGCGTCGCGAACGGGAACGCAGCGATCGCCGCGACGACCCGTCACGCATGCCCGTCGCCAGCGCGGTCCCGCCGCCGTCGGCGCGCGACGAGAACCATCCCGAGCCGTCAGGTTCGGAGGAGCCGGCGTCACCCGAGACGCCCGGCTCCAGCCCCGACACCAACGCACTGCTTCCATATTCCGTTTTTCGTTTCGGCGAGCACTAGCTGCTCCCGCGCGAAGCGCGGGTGTGCAGCTATTCTTCCTCCCTCTCCCGCTTGCGGGAGAGGGTCGGGGTGAGGGCCAGCCTTGCGAGAGGGCGGCCCGCAGGCGCCACGTCCCTCGGGACGCTAAAATCACGCCCCCCGTCGTGAGCCTGCCGGAGCCGAACCGCGTCCTCGGACTCATCGTCGACGCCGCGAAGAGCGCCTACCACGGCTACGCGTGTCGCGAGGGGACGCTGCTGCAGTACGAGCGGACGGCCATCGACCGCGCGCGGCTGGGCGAAACGATCAAGATCGTCGGGCGGCTGCGCGCGACGCGCCCGGCGTTCACGTCGCCGCTCACCGGCGCGACGTGCGTGTGGTACCGGGCCGTCGCGCAGACCTGGGACGGGTTCATTTACTCGCCGCGACGGATCGTCGAGCACAAGTGGCAGGATTTCTACGTCGACGACGAGAGCGGGTCGGCGCTGATCCGGATGCAGAGCGCGGAGGTCAGCCTCGAAGAGATGCGGACCCCCTGGTGCTTCGAGCCGCCCGCGCCCTGGGATGAGCGCAGCGCCGCGACGACCGATAACGTCCGCCGTTTCCTCGCCGCACACGGCTTCGAGCTGCGCTACCACCGTCGCAGCATCCTGGAACGCATGCTGTCGGAGGCGCCGAAGAAGCGCGGCGCCCGCTTCCGCGAAGTCGTCCTGCGCGACGGCGATCGGATCGCCGTGCTGGGCAAGGCGGTGCAGGAACCCGACCCGACCGCCGTCTCTGCCGGCTACCGCCAGCCCGCGATGCGCGTCGTGCTGGGCGAGCCGCCCGACGCCGTCATCGTCAGCAACGAGGCGGGCGCCTGGTAGGTGCCAAGCCCGAGCGCGCGTCAGCGAGCCCGCGGCCGCGTGGGCTGATCGCCCAGCATCGCGCGCAGCCACGCGAGCAGGCGGGCCTGGTAGCCGGCGCCCCAACCGCGGTTGATGTGCCGCACGACGCCCGCGCGATCGACGAGAAACGTGGTCGGCAGCGTGCGCGCGCTCCAGCGGCGCATGACGTCGCCGCCAGGATCGATCGTCACCTGCGCGCCGCCGGGCAACGGATTGTGCTCGAAGAAGTCCCGCACCGTGTCCGGCCGCTCGCCGACGTCGACAAGCACGAAACGTAGCCGCGGTCCCAACGCCTCGCGGATCGCGATCAGGTCGCGCATCGCGCGGTGGCACGGCCCGCACCAGGTGGCGAAGAAATCGACGACGACGATCTCGCCTTCGAGCCCCCTGCGCGGCGCTCCTCCGTCGGGCGCCACGATCTCGAACGTCGGCGCCGGATCGCCGACACCCAGTGGGCCGGGCTCACCGGCGACGGCGAGCAGAACCAGCGCGAGCGAGACGATCGACAACCGGCGACCCTAGTTGTAGGTGCACATGCAGGTTTCGAGTGACACGGCGTCAGCGCCGATCTCCGGCCGTGAAACGCTCAGGTAGTCGCGAATCTGCGTCTCCAGCGTGGTGCTCGCGTCGAGAGTACCCTTCGCGCACCATGAGGTTGGGCTCGATACACACGCCAGCGCCACTTTGATCGTGATTTGTTCGCAAGTGGCCCCTGTCGCGGACTCGATCTGGGCGCGGAGCATCTCGAGATACGCCTGACAGTTCAAGTTGCACCCGGGCCGGCCGTTGAAGCTGCCACCGTCGGTAGACGCGTCCGCGTACGTCCCCGCATCGACCGGTATGCTCACGTCGATGATGACGGCGGTGCCTGAACAGCCGCCGACGTACTGGTGGTCGCTGCAGCTCGCGATCATCAAGGCCGCCACGACTGCAAGAACAATGCGGCCCGCCATCACAGGCCCATCGTAGCACCGCGCGTCCCGCGATAGGATTCGTCCATGGGCAAGTGGGTTCTGGTCGCCATGGTGGTGTTTGCGCGGGTGTCGCCGCCGTCGGGCGCGGCGCCGCCGGATCCCAAGGCGCAGTTCCTTCGCTGGGCGGGCCACGTCGCCAAGGAGCGGAAGCTTTCGATCTGCCGCGCCGGCCGGCTTCTCTATCCGGGTGAGACTGCGCCCGGCTATTTCGCGGTGCTCGACGCTGGCAAGAATTCGGACGCGCGCGCAATCCTGGTGCTGTCCGACGGTAAGAACCACTGGTCGTACGCGGAGGATGAGGACACGACCTTCAGCTTCGATTGCGAACCGGCGGGCAGCTGGAAGGAGCTGAAGACCCTGGAGGTCCATGGGCTCGCCAACGTTGGCGGGAACGAAAAGGAGATCACCTTCGTCGAGGGCGAGCCCGTGATCTTGCGCGAGTCAGATCACGACAACTGGGTGATCAGCGAGGTCGACTGGGAGAAAGCGAGCCACCACGACGAGGAGCGGGAAAACCACAAGCACCGCAACTTCGGCATCGTGATGGCGCTGCCTCCCGGCTCGCGCTGGGTCAAGAGCTGGAAGGTGCCGACGTTCGTCGCGTTCGGCGCGAAGAACCTGAGCGGTCCGAAAGACGCCGATCTCGCGGCCCGCGCCGTCGACCTGGGCGCGGCCGGCATCCAGATCGTCGTCGACGTCACCGACGACAAATTCGTCCCGACGCCGGCGAACGGCGACGCTCGCGCATTGGTGCGCAGCGACCACGTCGAGCTCTGGTGGACCCGCTTCGACAAGCATGAAATCAGGCAGCTCGGGATCGGCATGCGCGCCGACGGCAGCGTCGACGTGAGGTGGCTGATGCCGGAGAACTCGGCCGAGAAGACGCCGGCCGTTCGGCGTACCGGGGCGCACTTCGAGATCGATCTGTCGATGGCGACGCTGGGCGTGACGGACCCCAAGGACGACGACCTGACGCTGAATTTCACGGCCGCTTTCTCCGACGCCGACGATCCGACCGGCGGCCAGCAGACTATCGTCGCGACCAGCCCGGTGCGCCGGGCCGATGACGACACCTTCGGCGAGCTGCGTCGGTTGCCGACCAAGGCCAGGCGCTTCCCGCTTTTCGGAGACCCGATGTATTAATCGCAAACTCGTGTCGGCCCGTCGGAGCCGATATCATCGGCGCATGAAGCGCGCGGGATCCTCGTTCGTACGGAAGTGGCCGATGACGGTGGCGGCTGCGGCCTGGCTCGGCGCCTGCGTGGCGGGTTGCGGGGGCGTCAGCAGCGTGCCGGACGGCGGCGCGGCTGGCCGAGGCGGTACCGTCGGAACGGCGGGGCGCGGCGGCAGTGGCGGAACGACCGGGACTGCCGGCGCAACGGGTGGCGGCGGCGTGGCGGGTACCGGCGGTGGTGCAGCGGGAATCGGCG
>DATMZL010001032.1:0-2569 GCA_035607075.1 Polyangia bacterium | reverse complement strand
CGCTCCAGCTCGCGGCGATCGGCGATCGCCTGCTGGCGGTCGACGGCGGCGGCGCGGTGTGGACAACGGTCGTCAGCGAAGACGGGTCCGGGCACGCCGCGTACGCCGTGCGCCTGTCGCCGTCAGACGGCGCCCCGTCGGTGCTGCTGTCGTCCGATCTCCCGGCAGGCTTCAGCGCGGATCGATCGGTCACCGACCAACGCGGCGGCCGCCTGCTGATCGGCACCGAGGAGCGCGACGGATCGTCGCGCCTGGCCGTCTTCGCTGTCGACGCCGGCGGCCAAGCCCGGCGCCTCGCCTGTCCGCCGACGCGCGATTCGCCGCTCGTCCTGAGCGCCGATCTCGGCGCGAACGCGCTCGTCGTCGAGGTGCAATACGCGGCGAGCGAACCGCCGACGGTGGTGACCGTCCCCATCACCGAAGATCCGCAGAATCAATGACGAAAATATTCGGGCGATCGTGACCCGATGCGCGACGCGGGCGTCACTGTGGAGGAATGGCATTTCGCTCAAAAGCGCTTGGGGGGCTGGTCGCGTTCGCATCGTTCATCGCATGCGTAAGCTGCGTGAAAAGCGACGGTGTTGGCGGCGACACCGGCACGGCTGGCAGCAGCGGCGGCACGACGGGTAGCGCCGGTACGACCGGCAGCGCCGGCACGACTGGCAACGCCGGGACGACCGGCACCGCCGGCAGAGGCGGCACGACAGGAACCGCCGGCACGACAGGAACCGCCGGCACGACCGGCGTCGCGGGCAGAGGCGGCACGACCGGCAACGCCGGAACGACCGGCGCCGCGGGGACCACCGGCGCGGGCGGCAGCGTCTCCGGCTCGCTGACGCTGTCCGGTTTGAAGATCGATCCGAATCCGCGGATGACGCTCTCCTGCTACGTCAGCTGGACGACCAGCGCGGCCGCGAACTCCGAAGTGCAGTTCGGCGTGGGCGGCTACCAGTTCCACATCGTCGACAGCGCCCAGGTCACGTCGCACAAGGTGCACGTCGTCGGCATGCACGCGCAGACGGCGTATCAGATCAAGGCCGTCTCGACGAACGCGACCGCGACCGGCAGCGCCACCGGAACATTCACGACGGGCGCGCTGCCCACCAACACGCCCAAGGCCACCGTCGTCACGAAGACGACGGACAAGATCCAGCCCGGCTGGACGCTGATGAACGCGTTCCTCAACGGCACGGCGCCCGGGATCATGGTCATCGTCGACGCGGACGGCCTGCCGGTCTGGTACTACGTCAACGGAACGACGAACGATCAGTTCGGCGCCACGTCGGTCGCCTGGGTGGACAACCACGTCCTCATTGGCCCCGCCAGCTCCGAGCCGCCGCGCGAAGTCGATCTCGAAGGCAACGTCGTCTGGGCGGGGCCAACGGGCGGCACGCCGAACGCCACGCACCACGCGGGCAAGACGTCGGCCGGCAACTACCTGATCATCCGCGAGTCGAACACCTCGGCGCGCGTCGAGGAGCTGAACGCGAGCAACCAGATCGTCTGGTCGTGGGATCTCTACAGCACGTCCATCAAGCCCAAGACCACCGCGGCCGATTGGTGCCACATCAACTCGGTCACGCCCGACCTCACGAAGAACGTCCTCTACTTCAACTGCCGCTACCAGGGCCTGTTCAAGGTCAACCGCGCCGACAAGTCGATCGTCTGGCAGATGGGCGCCGCCATCGACGATTCGATGACCGGCGACATCACCTACCTGCCCGACAACTCCGTCCGCTTCAACGACTCACACGATCCGGAGATCCACGACGACGGGACGATCCTCTTTTACGACAACCAGGGCTGGACCGGCCACACGGGCGGCCAGATGAACGGCACGCTTCACACGCAGGTCGTCGAGTACATGCTCGACGAGACGAAGAAGCAGGCGACGCTCACCTGGCGATTCCCAGGCACGTTCAGCGGCGTCGACAACTGGTACAAGCAGTCCTGGTACACGCAGATCTGGGGCGACGCCAACCGGCTCGCGAACGGCAACATCTTGATCACCGCCGGCAACAAGTCCGGGACGACGCGCCACTTCGAGGTCACGCGCGCCGGCGAGGTCGTGTGGGCGATCGACTGGACGAACGTCGGCGGCTACCGCGGCGTCCGCCTCCCGGCGGTCGCGACCGCGATTCCGTAGCGGGCGCCGAGCACCGGATTCAACCGGCGGCGGGCTGCTCGAGCCCGACGGCGTACGCCCACTCGGGCGTGGGATCGATCAGCCGGCGCTTTTCGATGTCGAACAGGCCGAAGACGAACGTCGCCTCGCAGGCGACGTCGCCGTCCGCCTTGATCATCTGCTGCCGCATCTTGCCGATCTTCCGTTCGTACGAGATCAGCTCGCTGCGGATGACGATCGTCTCGCGCGGAGCGAGCTCGCGCATGAACTTCGCCGACGCCTCGAGGATGACGGGCCCGGTCTTCGTGCGGCGGATGACGTCGATGCCGAACCCGCGCTCGGTGATGATGTCCCAGCGCGCCTGCTCGAACAGCTCGAAATAACGCACGTGATTAAGGTGCCCGAACGAGTCGAAGTGCGACTCGCTGATGCGGATCGTCTTGT
>DATMZL010001473.1:0-2647 GCA_035607075.1 Polyangia bacterium | reverse complement strand
CTCTACGGCGAGATGCACCGCTTCATCCCGGTCTACGCCAAGTGGTCGGGCGCGCGCATCACCGAGCAGGTGGTCCGCCACCACGCGCGCAAGGAAGGGAAGTCGAAGTACGGGCTGGCGCGCACGCTGAAGGTTTTGCTCGACCTCACGACGGTCAAGTTCCTGGGCGACTACGGGACCAAGCCGATGTACCTGTTCGGGTACTGGGGCGCGCTGTTCATCGCCGGCGGTTTCCTGTCCGGCGTCATCACGCTGATCGAGAAGTTCACGTCCGGCGTCTACGCGCACCGGAACCCGCTGCTCCTGCTGGCGGTGACGCTGTTCGTCGTCGGCATCCAGCTGATCGGCATGGGCCTGCTCGCGGAGCTGCAGGTGCGCACGTACCACGAGTCGCAGCACAAGCCGGTCTATCTGATCGCCGAGGAGGTCAACGCGCCGTCGGTGATCGAGCCGCCGCCTGTCGCGCGGAATATTCTGCCGGTTCCGCGGCGGGGCTGACGGGCTCCTCGGACCCTCACCCTAACCCTCTCCCCGCTTCGCGGGGCGAGGGGACCGGAGCTTCCGCAGGGCGAGGACCGGAGATCAGTGCGGCGGCGTTGCCTTGGGAACCCAGGCGGGCGCGGTCGGGGGCGGCGGGGTCGGCGGTGCCGCCGGCACGGGCGGCGCGGTCAGGATCGGTTGCGTGGGGGAGCCGGGCGGTGGGACGGCTCCCTTCGCGCGGCGCTTCAACAGGATGAGGCTGCCCGGGCGCTCGGCGATCTTCTCGTATTCGCCGGACGTCAGCGCGCGGTCGCCGCCCGAGCCGGGCGAGTAAAGGATGTAATCGACGTCCATCGAATCGCGCAGGCCTTTGATGCGCAGGTGCGAGACGTGCGTCATCTCGGCCTCGCCGATGCCGAGCGAAGCGTCGCTCGGAACCATCGCGTGCAGCTCCTTGATGTACTTGTCCTTCTGCCGGTCCGCCGCGGTCGGCGGCTGCATCGTCATCATCGAGAAGCCGCCGTGCACGGTGTTGCGCGGCGGGATCGCGCCCCAGAACACGCCTGCGAAGATGGTCGCGGTCACCAGCGCCGTCAGCGCGGCGCGCCGCTTCACCAGCCCGTCGCCTTCCGGGCCGTAGCCGGCGACGACCAGCGACAGCGCCGAGAACAGGTAAGGGAAGAAGTGCGCGGAGTACTGGAACCCGATGTCGATCGTCGGCGGATACTTCGTCGTCAGCAGCGTGAAGATTGATCCCGAAACCAGGGAGACCGCCAGGTAGCTCTTGCGGATCGGCAGGAAGGCCAGCGGTACCAGGATCTGCAGCGCGTAGCGCAGCTTCTCGGTCGTCAGCAACGTCGTCAGCGTGAACAGCGGGTTGCTGACGAGGGTCGCGATGACGCCGCCGAAGTTGGGCGCGCCCTGCGGGAACAGCTCCTTGTAGATGTCCTGGAACCCCCAGCCGCCGAAGCTGGGCATGATCACGAAGCGCAGCAGCACGAAGTAGATGCTCGCGACCACCGAGATGACCAGGCCGGGAAACAGGCGGTAGCCGGTGAGCATCAGGAACGCGCCCAGGATCGCGAGCCCGACGGAGATGTCCTCGCGGCAGGTGATGGCGATGGCGAACGCCAGCGCGCACAGCCAGTAGCGGCGCTCGTCGACGAAGTCGATCACGAACAGCACGAACGTCGAGGCGATCGGCTGCATGTGGAAGTCATAGAACTGCATCCCGTGCATCGGCGGGTAGCACAGGTAACAGAACGTGATCAGCGCCGCGTACCCGCGCGGCATACGTCGCGCCGCGAAGCGATAGACCGGGATCGCGCCGAGCCCCAGCACGAACGACTGCAACATCAGCAGCGTCGTCGCGCCCGGCCGGAGCGCGTAGAACGGGATGAAGAAGAAGACCGACAGATCGGCGTGGTTCCTGAGATCGGTCCAGTTCTTATCCAGCCCCAGCGGCGACATGCGCAGCGGGTGGCCGTGCAGCAGGTTCCAGAACAGGTTGTCGTACTGGCCCAGATCGAAGTTGTACGTCTGGAAGCGGCCGTGCATCCGGATCGTGAACACGGAGAAGTACACGCCGTACGCAAGCGCGCCCGCGATCACGAGCAGCACCGGCAGGCGCCGCCGCAGCCGCGGGGGCAGGATCGTCTGCCACCACGGCGGATACCCGTCGGCGACGGCCGTGCTTCCGGGCGGTGTCTCCCCGACGGCCAGCCACGCGATCCGGAACAGTCGCTCCGCGAGCAACACGTAGCCGCCGAGCACGAGGCCGACGTTCAGCGGGCTCGACCAGGCCGCGGCGTCGGTGAGCTGCGGAACCAGCCCGATCAGGATCAAGGGCGACAGCAGGTGCGCCAGCCGCGCCAGCCGGCGCGTGTCCTTGCGCCACAGCACCAGCAGGCCGACCAGGATGGCCGCCGCCGCGCCCGCCACCATGCCGACGAGCAAGCGGGTGCGGTTGTGCATGGTCATCACGTTCGCCGAGACGAACGGCCGCACCCAATCGCCCACCAGCTCCTGTACGAACAGCGCGAGCGACGCCCCGGTCAACCCGAGGAGGGTCAGCGCGCGCAGAACGACGGCCATGGCGCCGGGCAGACTACAACAATTGAGTCCAAACCGAGAATCGGACCGAGCGTCGGGTCATCGGATCACGACG
>DATMZL010000030.1:0-3341 GCA_035607075.1 Polyangia bacterium | reverse complement strand
CCCGTGACGATCGTGATCGACGCCTTGGACGGGAACATGACGGTCGTGGCGTCGGGCGCCACGACCCAGACCCACATCATTCCCGGCGGGCAGACGATCATCGCTGTGACGCTGGTGTCGGCGGGGTTCGGGCCATGACGTTTACGCTTCCGATCGTCGATCGGCTTGCGCCCACCCAACCGGCGGAGGCGTCGCCCGCGGGTGACGCCCCCGAAGGCGCGTTCGACGACTGGCGCTGGCAGCTGCGCAACCGCATCGCGACGAAGCAGGAGATCGCCGCGCGGATGACGTTGACCGCGGACGAAGACGCCGGCCTCGACGCGGCGCCCGGACACTTCCGGGTCGCGGTCACCCCCTACTACTTCTCGCTCATCGATCGCGACCATCCGTCCTGTCCGGTGCGCATGCAGGTGATCCCGCGGGCGCGCGAGCTCGTGAACGAGCCCGGCGATCTGGTCGACCCGCTGGGCGAGGACAGCCACTCGCCCGCCACCGGCATCTTCCACCGCTATCCCGATCGATGCCTGCTGCTGGCGCTGGACCGCTGCGCCATCTACTGCCGTCACTGCAACCGGCGGCGGCTGGTCGGGCAGGAGGAGTCGCCGATCTCGCGCGACGACCTCGCGCAGGCGCTCGACTACATCCGGCGCACGCCCGCCATCCGCGACGTGCTGATCTCGGGCGGCGATCCGCTGACGCTGTCGACCGCACGCCTCGAGGAGATCATCGCCGCGCTGCGCGCCATCCCGCACGTCGAGATCGTCCGGATCGGGACACGCGTCCCGGTGGTCCTGCCCATGCGCATCGACGACGAGCTGTGCGCGATGCTGAAGAAGTACCACCCGCTCTACGTCAACACGCACTTCAACCACCCCGTGGAGCTGACGCCGCGCGCGCGGGCGGCGTGCGAGAAGCTCGCCGACGCCGGCATCCCGATCGGCAACCAGACGGTGCTGCTGCGCGGGGTGAACTCGTCGGTGCGCGTGCTGCGCAAGCTGTTCACCGAGCTGCTGCGCTGTCGCGTGCGCCCGTACTATCTTTTCCAGGGTGACGTGGCGGCGGGGACGTCGCACCTGCGCACCTCAGTCGAGACCGGCATCGCGCTGATGCAGGAGCTGCGCGGCCACATCTCGGGCCTCGCGGTCCCGCACCTGGTGATCGACACGCCGGGCGGCATGGGCAAGGTGTCGATCGGCCCCGACTACGTGATCGCGCGCGGGCCCGACAAGTGGACGCTGCGGAACTACGAGGGGAAGCTGGTCGACTACCCGCAGCCCGCAGACAAGGACGCGACGTGCGCGTATGACGAGATCTACTTCGGCAGTTAGCTTCGCCGCGATCGCATTGCTTCTTCCCGCCTGCATCGTGCACAGCGGGAGCGAGCCGCATCCGCTGTACTTCGACCCGGAAGACACGCGGGACCCCAGCGCGGTCGCGCGGCTGGACGGTCCGATCGGATCGGTCGACGGAAAAGACGTCAAGGGCGAGGGCAAGTCGTTCGCGCTGGCGCCCGGGTGCCACGTCGTGATGCTCGCTCAGAAGACCGGCCAGATAAACAACGGCGGCGTCGGTGGCTTCGTCGCCAGCCTGCCGCAGCACATGGTCTGGGCGTTTCGGATGCGGGCGCAGCACGCCTACCAGATCGAGGTCGAGCTCGATCGCAGCAGTGGCCCCACCGGATCGCTCGCGATCCACGCCTGGGACCGCGACCAGCAGGGCGGCGCGACGGAGGTCGCGCCCATTCGCAACACGCTGGAGGTCGACGACTGCCGGAAGTGGAGGCCCTAGCAGACGGTCGGCCTTCGTCGTCAGGCTTCGTCGTCAGGCTTCGTCGTCAGGCTTCGAGGCCCGCCGACGGACAGAACGGCGCCAGCGTGCAGCCGGCGCAGTTGGGCTTGCGCGCGAAGCAGACGCGGCGGCCGTGCCAGATCACCTGGTGCGAGAACCGGATCCAGTTCTCGTGTGGGATCACCTTCATCAGATCCTTCTCGATGTCCTTCGGATCGGTCGCGCGCGTGAAGCCGAGACGCATCGATAGCCGCTGTACGTGCGTGTCGACGACGACGCCCTCGGCGAGCCCGTAGGCGGTCCCGAGCACGACGTTCGCGGTCTTCCGCGCCACCCCGGGCAGCGTGATCAGCTCGGCGAGCGTCCGCGGCACCTCGCCGCCGAACCGCTCGCTCAGCGCGGCGGCGGCGCCCTTGATGCTCTTCGCCTTATTGCGGAAGAAGCCAGTCGAACGGATGATCTTCTCGAGCGTGGGCAGCGGCGCCTTCGCCATGGCCTCCGGCGTCGGATAGCGGCGGAACAGCTCGGGCGTCACCATGTTCACGCGGTCATCCGTCGTCTGGGCCGACAGGATCGTCGCGATGACGAGCTGGAACGGGCTCTCGCGATCCAGCTCGCAGTCGACGTCGGGGTACAGCTCCTCGAGCCCGTCGATGATCGAGCGGACGCGCGCTGGGGCAGGAGGCCAGGGTCCACGCCGAGGCCGGCGGTTGGCCTTGGTGATCACCTTGGCCTTGCGGACAATCTTCCGCACGATCTTCCCGATATCGCTGCTCACGCTGCGTGGTTATAACATCGCGCAGTGGACGAGACGCCCGAAGAGCTGGAACAGATTCGCCGCGAGGCCGACGCGATCGACGTTCACCAATACCGGAAGCGCTTTCGCTTTCTCGGCGCGATCGCCCTGGGCGCGGCGATGGCGGGCCTTGTGGCCCTCATCATGTGGATGCTCGACAGCAAGCGGAACCCGTGCGAACGCGTGCGCGATCACTTCTGCAAGCAGGATCCCGCCAGCGTCGCCTGCAAGAGCTACAACGGGATCCTCGACGAATCGCTGCACGACGAGAGCACCCAGATGCGCGCCAACATCAAGGCGCAGTGCCTATCGAAGATCGAACGCCTGAAAGAAGAAGACAACATCACGGTCAAGTGACCGTGGGCTAATCCGCGAAGATCTTGCCCGGGTTCAGCAGGTTCTTCGGATCCCAGAGCTGCTTCAGCTTCTTCTGCCAGGCGATCACCTCGAGCGACTGCTCCCACGCCATGTAGCGCGCCTTTGCGATGCCGATACCGTGCTCGCCTGACAGCGTGCCGCCGAGATCCAGCGTCGCCTTGAACAGCTCCGCCAGCGCCGCGTCGACGCGCGCCTGAAAGGCGGCGTCGCGCGTCGTCTCCTGCGACAGCACATTGATGTGCAAGTTACCGTCGCCCGCGTGGCCGAACGTCGCCGTCTCCAGGTTGTGGCGCGCGCCGATCGCGTCCACGCGCCGGAGCATCTCGGGGATCGAGCTGGGCGGCACCACCGTGTCCTCCGACAGCTTGAACTTGTACGC
>DATMZL010000034.1:0-9178 GCA_035607075.1 Polyangia bacterium | reverse complement strand
CCTGTCCTGGTTTCTGCGCTCCCGGTCAGGTCTATTGCGGTGGGCTCTGCATGCTCACGTGTCCCGGAAGCGGCGGCGCGACCGGGACGGCAGGCCGCGGCGGAGCGACGGGAACTGCGGGCGCAAGCGGCACGGCCGGTGCGGGTGGCACGCAGCCGGCTCGGTGCACAGCACCCACCGACTGCAGCGGCACGTTGACGGGAACGACGTTTTGCCCGGCGCCGACGTGGAGCTGCCTCGACGGCGCGTGCGTCGCCGAGTGCATGGGCGGACGCACGTGCACAGAGGCGCCCGACTCCGGTTGCCTGCTGTGCCGGACGCCGACGACGACGATGTCGCAGGGCTGCGTGGGGACGCAGTGCGTGTTCAGCTTCTCGATGATCAGCCAGATGGAACAGTCGAGTGGCTGCGACGCTTCGAACACGCCGAACTTCCAGACGTGGCAATGCACCGGACGGTGGGCGGTGCTCCCCGGCGCCAGCCGAACCGCGTGCACGATCCAGAACGTCGCGACCGATGCCATCCGCTACAGCGTGTCGTGCGGGTCGTGCGTCACCGTGGTCACCATCAACTCGCTGCCGTGACGAGCAACCGGTTCGCGGCGATGCCGAAAAGCCGGCATGACGCGCTCAATCCCGACCCTCCCGTTCGCGATCCTTCTTTCCGCGCTTGCAGGTGCCTGCGGGCCAGGGCCGATCAAGCCGCGGGCCGTCCCGGCGCGCGTCGCCGACGCTGCCGCCCCACCTGACGCGCACACGCCGCCGTCGTCCGCGGAGAAGGTGGACGCGCCGTCCGCACCGATCGACGCCGGCGCGCCGTCCGCCAGCGACGGTGGCAAGCGGCCGGAGCTGTCCGCACGAGACGCAGCGGTTGCTGCACCCGGCGACGCTGGCGCCGACGCGGAGCCTGTCACCGCCGACGCTGGCGCCGACGCGGAGTCGGTCGATCCCGACGCCCGCGCCCCGTCGCCGCGGCCGCCGGTCGCCGGCGAGATCGTCATCGCGGAGGTCCTTGCCAACCCGAATGGAACCGACACCGGCCGCGAATGGATCGAGATCGCGAGCCGCGCAGCGGAGCCCGTCACGCTGGCGGATCTCCATCTCGCGGACGCAACGCTCGATGTCGTCGTCCCTGCCGGCAACATCGCGCCGGGCGAACGCATCGTGCTGGGCCAGGCAGCCGACCCGGGCCAGAACGGCGGCGCGCCGGTCGCCGTCGCCTACGGCACTCGCCTGGCGCTCAACAATGGCGGCGAGGAGCTGTCGCTGTGCATCGGACCGTGCGCGGGCGGTGTGCTGATCGATCGCGTCGGCTGGAAGGCGCTCGCGGCCGCCTACGACGGACACGCGCTGGTGTTCGACCACGACGCGAACCGGACCTGCGCGGCGACGGAGCCGTTCGGGACCGCCGGCGATTTCGGCACGCCCGGCGTCCCCGACAGCGCGTGCGTCGTCCCCGACGGCGGATTCTGAGGCAAACTGCGGACGGCGCTCGCGCGCCGCTCATGACGACGGCGTCACCAGATCCTGGAAGCACCGCTTCCGCGGCCGAACCGGCCGAGCCGGCTCAACCACCGCCACTGGCGGCGCTGTTGCCGCCGCCGGGGGCCGGCGCCGACGAGATCTTGTCGCGATTCATGTCGTACGTCGCCGCCTCCGGTCTCGAGCTTTACCCCGCCCAGGAAGAAGCGCTGCTCGAGCTCATGGCGGACAAGCACGTCGTGCTCAACACGCCGACCGGCTCGGGCAAATCGCTGGTGGCGACCGCGCTGCACTTCAAGGCGCTGGTCGAGGGGCGCACGTCTTTTTACACGTGCCCCGTGAAGGCGCTCGTGAACGAGAAGTTCTTCGATCTGTGCCGGCTGTTCGGCGCCGAGCGGGTCGGGATGCTGACCGGCGACGCCAGCATCAACCGCGACGCGCCCATCGTCTGCTGCACCGCCGAGATCCTCGCGAACATGGCGCTGCGGGACGCCGCCGCGCGCGCCGCGTACGTCGTCATGGACGAATTTCACTACTACGCCGACCGCGAGCGCGGGATGGCGTGGCAGGTGCCGCTGCTCGCGCTCGACGGCACGACCTTCCTGCTGATGTCCGCGACGCTGGGCGATCTGCGCGTGATCACCGACGGGCTGCGCGCGACGACCGGTCGCGAGATCGCGGTCGTGCGCGGGCGCCAGCGCCCCGTCCCGCTCGAGTTCGAGTACCGCGAGACGCCGCTCCACGAGACCATCGACGAGCTGGTGAAGACCGGGCGCGCGCCCATCTACCTCGTCAACTTCACGCAGCGAAGCGCGGCCGACCAGGCGCAGAACCTGATGAGCGTCGACGTGTCGTCGAAGGCCGACAAGGAGGCGATCCGCGCCGCGCTGGACGGCGCCGCGTTCGACACGCCCTACGGCAAGGACTTCCAGCGCTTCCTGCGCCACGGCGTCGGCATTCACCACGCGGGCCTGTTGCCGAAGTACCGGCTGCTCGTCGAGCGGCTGGCGCAGAAGGGGTTGATGAAGGTCGTCAGCGGCACCGACACGCTGGGCGTCGGCGTCAACATCCCGATCCGCACCGTGCTGTTCACCCAGCTCTGCAAGTTCGACGGCGAGAAGACCGGCATCCTGGGCGTGCGCGACTTCCAGCAGATCGCCGGACGCGCGGGGCGCAAGGGATTCGACGAGCGCGGCTACGTCGTCGCGCAGGCGCCCGAGCACGTGGTCGAGAACAAGCGCCTCGCGACGAAGGCGGCGCAGGGCAAGAAGGTCGTGATGCACAAGCCGCCGACGAAGGGCTACGTGCACTTCGATCGCGGGACGTTCGATCGCCTGGTGGGCGGCACGCCCGAGCCGCTCGAGTCGCGCTTCGAGATCACGCACGGCGTCCTGCTGTCGTGCCTGCAGGGCGGGCGCGACGCCGAGATCGGCGCGCGCAAGCCGCGCGCGGCGGGCTACCGGCGGCTGCTCACGATCATCGGGCGCTCGCACGGCGGGCCGCGCCAGCAGCGCGAGCAGCGGCGGCGCGCGGCGGCTTGCTTCCGGACGCTGCGCCACGCCGGGATCGTGAACGTGGTGCCGTACGAGTCGGTGCGCGGGCGCGCCGTCGAGGTCAGCACCGATCTGCAGCTCGACTTCTCGCTGCACCACACGCTGTCGCTGTTTCTTGTCGACGCGCTGGCGCGGATCGATCGCGCGTCGCCGACCTACGCGCTGGACGTGCTGACGCTTGTCGAGTCGATCGTCGAGGATCCCGACGTGGTGCTGCGCAAGCAGCTCGATCGCCTCAAGACCGAGAAGATGGCCGAGCTGAAGGCGGCGGGCGTCGAGTACGACCAGCGGATCGCCGAGCTCGACGCGATGGAATGGCCGAAGCCAAACCGCGACTTCATCTACGAAACGTTCAACGCGTTCGCCGATCGGCATCCCTGGGTGGGCCACGAGAACGTGCGGCCCAAGTCGGTCGCGCGCGAGATGTACGAAGGGTTCGCCAGCTTCGACGATTACGTGCGCAGCTACGGGTTGGAGCGCAGCGAGGGCGTCCTGCTGCGCTACCTGTCGCAGGTCTACAAGACGATGGCCGAGACGGTGCCGTTGCCCGCGCGCAGCGAGGAGGTGATGGACATCCTCGCGCACTTCCGCACGCTGCTGCGCGACGTCGACACCAGCTTGATCGAGGAGTGGGAGTCGCTCACGCAGCCGGGGCGGCGCCGGCCCGGGCGCGCGGTCGCGCGGCAGGCGGTCGATCCGGTCGCCGAGCGGCGCGCGTTCCTCGCCGCGATCCGCGCCGAGTTGCACAAGCTGGTGCGCGCGCTCGCCCGCTGCGATTATCCGGCCGCCGTTCGCGTGCTCGCCGCCGGCGCCGGCGATTGGACGGTCGAGCGGCTGACCGCCGCGATGGCGCCGTTCTGGAGCGCGCACACCGAGCTTCTGACGACGCCCGCCGCGCGCTCCCCGCAGCGCACGCGCGTCGACGAGCAAGAGCCGGGGCGCCTGCGCGTCCAGCAGACTTTGGTCGACGCCGAGGGTGACGAGGACTGGTCCCTCGACTGCATCGTCGACGTGCCCGAGACGCCCGGACCGCCGATCATCCAGTTGCAGAATATCGGCGTCTGACCCCTCACCCTAACCCCCTAACCCTCTCCCCGCTTCGCGGGGCGAGGGGACCGGATCTTAGCGATCGGCGACGATCGACGCGCCCTCGCGCAAGTCCGCGGGCGCGTCGACGATCACGTCTTCGCCGACGTGGAGGCCGTCGCTGACGAGCACGTCGTCGGAAGCGTCGGCGACGAGCACGTCGCGGCGCTCCGCTTTGCCGCCCGCGCCCGCGATCCAGATCGAACGCCGATCCGCGCTGCCGCCGACGGCGCCCGCCGGCACCGGGAACACGGCGTCGTAGCGCTGCCGCGCCAGGCGCAGCGGCTGGCCGGGCACGAGGCCCAGGTTATCGGGCAACGACACGCGAAGCTTCGTCTCGCCGGCCGCACCCTTCACGATCGTGCAGTCGACGAATCGGGGCACCGCCTGCGCATCGGGCGAGCCGACGTCCGCCGCGGTGCCCGCGGCTGCCGGCGCCTCCGCGTTCGACGCGCGCGGCCCGAGCCCGATCACCTCGACGCGACAGAAGCCGAGCTTGCCGGCGCTCGCGATCTCGGACGCGTCCAGCTCGAACTCGCCATGCAGCACGCGTCCCTTCACCTTCAGCAGCGGTGCGCCCGCCTTGACGGGCGTGCCCACCTTCGCCAGCGTCTCGACCACCTCGCCGGGCTCACTCGCGCGCACAACCAGCTTCGCGAGGGCAGCGTTCGCCTCGTCGATCAGCCGCTGCTTCTCGGCGAGCTTGATCTCCGCCTGTCGCAGCTCGGGCTGGTTGTTCGCGGCGCGCATGCTGTCACGCATCTGCTGGTAGAACGTGAGGCGCGCGCGGTGGCGGGCGAGCAGCGCCTCGATCGGCTGCGCGCCGCGCAGGCGGCCCAGGATGTCACCCGCCGCGAACGCGGTCCCGGGCGGCAGCAACTCGGCCAGGGTGCCCGCTTGCTCGAACGCCAGCGTGCGCCCTTCGTGATCGGTCACGGTCCCGCGTCCCGAGAACCAGCGGTAGACGGCGGCCGGCTTCGGCGACATCACGCGCACGCGTACGGCCTGAGGGGCGCGCGACTGCTCGCGCGTCCACGCGACGTAAGCGAGGCCGGCCATCACGAGCAGCAGGATGACGACGCCGATGATCCGGCCCGTGCGCGGCTTCGGCTTCGCGGCCGCCGCCGCGCCCTCGGGCGAGAACGCCGCCATCTGCACGGCGTCGGGAGTGGGCGGCTGCCGCCGTTCGGGCAGACCGGGAGGCGCGGGCGCCGCGCTCGGAGGCGGCGGCGCCGCGGCGGCAGGCGTCTTCAGAAGTGAAAGCGGAGGTGGCGTCTTGGTGTCCGCGAGGCCCGCGCCGTCCTTCGCGGCGGCGACCGGCGGCGGCGTGAGGCCGGCCGGCTCTCCCGGCGCCCGCAGCGTTCCTTCCAGGTCCGTCGCCCAGCTGGGTCCGGGCTTGGCGGGCGTCAGGGGCGGCGGCGCGGGCACCTTCACCCCAGGCAGCGACAGCGGCGTGGGCACATCGTTTCGTGACGAGGCCGCCTTCGCCGCGGTGGGGGGCGCCTTCGCGGCCGCAGGTAACGGGATGTCGAACAGACGCGGCGGCGGCGCTTCGTTCGGCGCCGTCGGCGTTTGCTTCACCGGCTCGGGAATCGGCGTCGTGTCGCCCGTCGTCACGTCGATCGCGGGCGTCGGCTCCGATCCCTCGTCGTCCATCGTCGGCAGCTCGGGTGCGACCGGTGTCAGCTCCGACGGCGAATCGAGCATCGCCGGATCGGGGACGAACGTTGCCGTCTTCGCGCCTTCCGCCGACATCCATTCATCCTCGGCGCTGTCGAGGTCGGGCACCTTCGTGCCCGTCGCCGGCGTCGCGTCGCCCGCCGCGGGCGCCCCGGACGCAGCCTCCAGAAAGCCGAGCTCCGCGAGCCGCCCCGCAAATTCGTTTATTCCGTCGACGGTCAGGTCGACGCCATACGCCGCCGAGGCCCACGCCGTCACGTCGCCCAGCGGCTGCCCGTTGAACTGCAGCGCCAGCTGGTACTCGAAATCGTAGAAGCGGAAATTCGTTCCGCTCTTCGGATCGCTCACGTCGACGCAGGCAACGCCGTCGGTTTCCGTTGGGGATGCTTCGAGATCCTTGCGGAATCGAGGGCTGGCTTCGTCCATCCGGGGCCAAAGCTTACATTTATCCTTGGAACCCTGGAAGGGCTCGGGCCGGCAAAGCCGTCCCTCCCTCACGCGTTATAGTGCCGCCCGACAATGGAAGGGCGGAAGACACCCGCGCGGGCGTTCGTTCACCGAGGCGGCGGTGTGCGCATCGCGGGCACCGTGGTCGCCTGCGACGCGGCCGCCGGCACCGAGCTGGTCTTCCTCTCGCACGCCCCGGCGTTCGGGGTTCACCCGAGGCGCGCGTTGCCGCGTCTCGGGGGCGGCCGCCACCGGCAGCTGCTCACCAGCGAGCTGACGCTGGCGCTGCTCGGCGCGGCGGGCCAGCGCCTGAAGGCGCACGTGTTGCCGGCCGGGTTCGGCCGCCCGTTCAGCCTCGGCGATCTGCGCCTCGAGATGTTTCCCTCCGGATTCATGCCCGGGGCCGCCTCGCTGCTCTGCGAGCGGGCCGGCCGGCGCATCGTCTACACGGGGCCCATCGCGTGGGGAGCGGGTGCTGCGGCGGCCGAGGTGCGGGCGGCGGATGCGCTCTGCATCGACGCCACCTACGGTCGCCGGGCGGCGGTGTTCTCCGCCCGGGATCAGGCGCTGGCCGACGTCGGCTGCGCCGTGCGCGAGGTGCTGGCGCGCGGCGGCGCGCCGGTCGTTGTAGTGGATCCGGTGGCCATCGCCGTCGAGGTCGGCGCCGCGCTGGCCACCGATCGGATCGGCCTCGCCGCGCACCGTTCGATCGTCCAGGCCGCGATGGCATTCCGGCGCGCCGGGCTGCCGACGCCTGCCCTGCAGCGGTTCGCGGGCAAGATCGGCGCAGGCGACGCGTTGCTGTGGCCGGCGTCGGCGCGCGTGCCGCCGCGCCGGGCCGGGGCCCGCCCGCAGGGGATCATCCTGGTGTCGGGCGATGCGGCCGCTGAGCCGGTGTCCGGTGGCGCCGCAGCCGACACCGCGCGCGTCGTCTTTCCGACCGCCGCGGACTTCGACGGTCTCGTGCGCTACGTCGAGGCGACCGGCGCCGCCGAGGTGGCGCTGGTCGATGCGCCCGGCGACGATCTGGTGGCCCTGCTGCGGGCCCGCGGGATCGACGCCTACGTCCTCGGACCGCCGCGCCAGATCGAGCTTTTCGCCGCCTGAGCTGGCCCGAGCGCGCCGGCCCGGCCGTCGGGGTTTGCGCCCCCCCTGCAAAGCTGTGTGTTAGATTTCCGCCCGATGTTCAACCTCGGGATGGGCGAGATCACCGTGATTCTCGTGCTCCTCCTGCTCTTTGTGGGCCCGTCGAAGTTGCCCGAGCTGGCGCAGGGGCTGGGAAAGTTCATTCGCCAGATCCGCAAGGCCACGGCCGACGTGAAGAACGAGATCGTCCTCGACGACAGTTTCCGTAAGCCGTTCGAGGAGTTGCGCGACGCGGTCACGCTGTCTCCCGAGGAGCTGAAGCGCCGCGATCAGATCAAGCAATCGATCGAGGACGCGCGCAAGCAGGTCGAGGCGTTCGAACGCGCGAACGCGATCCCCGACGACGGTGCGGCGACCCCGCCGCCCGAAACGCCGCCCGCGAGCGGGGCGCCGCCTGCGGTCGCGGCCGGCGACACGTCCTGGCCGCCGCCGCTGCCGGCGTCTCCGGTGCCGCCCCCCCCGCCGCCGCCGGGGCTGGTTCCCCCGGTTGCGCCCCCCGTGGGCACGTTCTCGCGGTCGCCCACGCCATTCCCGCTTCAGCCTGGCCGGCTGGGCGGGTCCCAGCGTGTCACCCCACCGATCTCCAGCGTGACGAGCGACCGCGCCAACATCACCCAGGTGCTGACGGAGGAAGACCTGAAGCCGATGTCGAAAGGTGCACCGCCGCCCTTACCGCCACCGCTTCCCGGCGTGCCATCGCTTCCCGGCGTGGCGCCGCCGCCGCCCCCACCCGGAACCAAGAAGGGCTGATCCGGGTGTCGACGGCTGACAATCCGGGGCGAGCCCCGGAGCAAGACACCGACCGCAAGTCCGTCGAGGACGCGCGCATGACCTTCCTCGAGCACCTCTACGACCTGCGGAAGCGCCTGCGCAACGCGGCGCTGATCTTCATCGTCGTCACGATCGGTTCGTTCTTCTTCGCCGAGAAATACTTCGACCTGCTGACGCGTCCGGCGCGCGTCGCGTATACGTCCGCGCTCGGGCGCGAGCCGGTCTTCATCATCACGAACCCGACGGAAGCGTTCTGGGTGTACACGAAGCTCGCGATGTACGCGGCGATCCTGATCGCCAGCCCGTTCATCATCTGGGAACTGTGGAAGTTCGTGGCGCCCGGCCTTTACCGCAAGGAGAAGCGGATGGCGCTGGCCGTGACGGTCGCGACCGCGGTCTGCTTCGTCGGCGGCGCGATCTTCGGTTACGTACTGATCAGCAAGCCGGCCCTTACGTTCCTCTACAGCCTGGCTGAAACGTTCACGGGCCCGCTGCCTTTCAAGATCGAGCCGTTCGTGAAGATGGAGGAGATCGTCGGCTTCATGCTGGCGATGCTGCTGGGCACGGGCGTCGCGTTCGAGCTGCCCGTCGTGCTGGCGGTGCTCGGCTCGCTGGGGCTGGTGACCGCGCGCGGCCTCTGGAAGTTCAACAAGTACGCGCTGATCCTGTCGGCGGTTGTCGGCGGGATCCTGACGCCCGGTCCGGACGTGCTCTCGCAGATGCTGATGGCAGGGCCGCTGTTCGGCCTCTTCAACATATCGATCCTGGTCGTCTGGATGATCGAACGGACCCGGCGGAAAAAGCTGGAAGCCCTGGCCAAAGAGACCGGCGCCGATCTCGTCCCGTCGGGTTGATCCCGGCGGCGCGTCGGCGCGTCGGCGCGTCGGCGCGTCGGATTGATCAAAAAATTTGACGGCACCGACGGGCTGCCCAAGATGGGAAGCCTCCATGCTGGGCGAATTTTCCAAAGTCGACCGAGGACCGCAGAAGAAGTTGCTGGCGCGCCGCGGGCTG
>DATMZL010000335.1:0-4716 GCA_035607075.1 Polyangia bacterium | reverse complement strand
AAGACGGTCGATCCGTCGAGAGTGCCCGCGAGGAAGACCGTGCCCGGGACGGGCTGGGCGACCAGGCAGTTGGCTCCCGTTGTGTCCACCACCGGGTTTTGCGGCGCCGGCGTGCCGACGGCCCATTGCCACCAGAGCGCGCCGTAGTTGGAGTAGGTCTTCAGGTGAGGCGCCGTCGGAGGCGGGGGTGCGAACGTTGGTGCGGCCATCGTTGTCGTTGCTGCAAACGACGCCGAGACAAACGTTAAAGCTGCGATCGTCATTCGTGTGGTTCTCATGGAGGCTCCTTGTCAGTGCGTGACCCTTTCCGCGTGCGCTAGCTTCGCCATCGCGACGGGGAGCGCAAGTGCCTCTTTTCGTCGGTTTATTTACGGATTTGCACCGTTTCACCAATCAACGTTTGCCATCGTTGGATATGTAACGGACGACATTAATTGGGTGCGCGCTTTCGCGTTTCTGAGTTTTTGGAGATCTGGATGTGGCGATCCAGGCGGGCGCGCGTGCGCACGGTCACTCGCCGCACTCCTCGTGTTTGCCGGGGACGCTGTTGGCCAGCTCCACCACGACACGACCGGCGGTTAGGTCGAATCTTCGGCGGCGACGGTCGCTCGGTGGCTTAAGCCAGCTGAAGCCCGCAGTCCGCGCAGGCGCCGTCGGCCAGCGGCCCGACGGTGCCGCAGGCGGGGCAGGGGACGCCGTCGGCGTCTGCGTGCGCCGGGGCGGCGAGCGCCGAATGGTGAGAATCGATTGTCCCTTCTCGCAGGGCGAGCGCCCGCCAGCGTTCCTGCAGCAGCCGCGCGACGCGCGGGACGTCCTCGCCGCGCGCCAGCACGTCGATCTTCGGCGCACAGCCACATCCGCCTTGCCCGCAGCAGCTCCCCCGATCGAGCACCACGGGGATATCCGCCTGCAGGCAGGCGTCGCGCACCTCCTTGGCATCGCCCAGCGGGGCTTGCAGGCAAAGCACCAGCTCGGCGTCGGCGAGAGCTCGTTCCGCGTCGTCCAGGTCCATCGCCCCCATTGTAACTAAAGCGATCGGGCCGCGCGCCTGTTAGCCTCCGCGTCGGCAAAGTAGATGATCGCCACCACCTCCCTCGCCAAGGAATACGGCGCCCGCACGCTGTTCGCGGATGTGTCGCTGCAGCTCAACGCCAGAAGCCGTTACGGCCTGGTGGGGGCCAACGGCTCAGGCAAGACCACGCTCATCCGGATCCTCGCCGGCGACGAGGAGGCGTCCGCGGGGACGGTGACGCTGGTCAAGCGCGCGCGCGTCGGCGTGCTGCGGCAGGACCGCTTCCTCGACGACGGTGCGATGATCCTCGACCTCGCCATGCGCGGCGACGCGGTGGTCTGGAACGCGCTGACTGAACAACGGCGCATCGCCGACGGCGGCCATGCCCCCGCCCATGCGGCCGACGCCGGCCGCATCGCCGACCTGGAAGATCAGATCGCCGCGCACGACGGCTACACGCTGGAAGGGCGCGCCGCCGCGGTGCTCGAGGGGCTGGGGATCCCGACGGCGGTCCACCACGCACCGCTGGGTACGCTGTCGGGCGGGTTCAAGCTGCGGGTGCTGCTGGCGCAAGTCCTCGTCGGCGGCGTCGACATCCTGCTGCTCGACGAGCCCACCAACCACCTCGACATCTTGACCATCCGCTGGCTCGAGAAGTTCCTGGTCGACTACGCCGGCTGCGCGGTGATCATCTCGCACGACCAGCGCTTCCTGGACAACGTCACAAGTCACACGCTGGACGTCGACTACGGCACCATCACGGTGATCAAGGGCGGCTATTCGGCGGCGATGGTCGAGAAGGCGGCGGCGCGCGCCCGCAAGGAGACGTCGGTCGCGCGCGCCGAGGAGGAGATCGCGCGCAAGCGTGCCTTCGTCGAGCGGTTCGGCGCCAAGAACACCAAGGCGACCCAGGCGCAGAGCCGCCTCAAACAGATCGAGCGCATCGAGGTCGAGGAGCTGGCCGAGAGCTCGCGGCGCGCCCCGGCGCTGCGCTTCGTCCCGGAACGTCCGAGCGGGCGCGAGGTGCTGGAGCTCGGCGGCATCAGCAAGTCGTACGGCGACAACCACGTGCTCGCGAACGTCTCGCTGACCGTCCGGCGCGGCGAGCGGGTCGGCATCATCGGTCCCAACGGCCTCGGCAAGTCGACGCTGCTGAAGATCGCCGTCGAGCACCTCGACGCCGACGCGGGCCGCGTCCGCTGGGGCCACGAGGCGCGCCCCGGCTACTTCCCGCAGGACCACCGCGAGGTGCTGACCGACCCTGACGCCACGCCGCTTTCGCTTCTAGAAGAGGCGTGCCCGGGCGAGAGCCCGACGTTCGTGCGCGGTCAGCTCGGGCGCGTGCTGTTCTCGGGCGAAGAGGCCGGCAAGCAGGTCCGCCTCCTGTCGGGCGGCGAGTGCGCGCGCCTGATCTTCGCGCTGATCTCCGTCGCGAGGCCGAATGTGCTCGTGCTGGACGAGCCGACCAACCACCTCGACCTCGAGAGTATCCACGCGCTCGTCGAGGCGCTGAAGCAATTCGAGGGAACGGTGATCTTCGTGTCGCACGATCGCTGGTTCGTGTCCGAGCTGGCCACCCGGATCATCGAGCTCACGCCGGCCGGCCCGAACGACTTTCCCGGGACGTACGCCGAGTACCTGGCCCGCTGCGGAGACGACCACCTCGACGCCGACGCCGTCGTGTTGAAGGCCAAGCGCGCTCGCGCCGATGCGGCGGCCACGAGCGACGACGGCGCGTCGGCGGTGACGCCGGGCCTTTCCTGGGAAGAGCAAAAGCGCCGCCGCAACCGCCTGGCGCAGCTGCCCAAGCTGCGCGACAAGGCGATGGCCGCGATCGAGGCGGCGGAGAAGCGCAAGCAGGCGATCCACGATCGCTACGCCGATCCGTCCTTCTATGCGCAAACCAAACAAAGCGAGATCGACGCGCTGGGCGAGGAGCTTGCGGCGCTGGGACCGAAGCTCGACGCGTTGATGGCGGAGTGGGAGGAGATCGAGCGCGAGATCGCCGAAGCCGATTCGAAGTCGGAATCGCAGACGGAATCGAAGTAAGGTCCCCGCGTGAGCCGTCATTCGTCCGAAGGCCTTCGCAGTGAGCCGTTGCGCGCGGCGCTGGCTTCGGCGCTCGCCGGCAAGCCGGCGGCGCTCGAAGATCTACTCAGTCGTCACGGCGACGGGCACGGCGCGCGGCCGAACTTCCGATTGGCGGCGGCGTTCGGCGCGGAGATCGGCGCGTTGCCCGGGACCGCGTCCCGCCTGCTCGATCGGCTGGGCGCGAACGACGCCGCACCCGACACCGCCGAGGTGTTTCTTCCGATCGCCGCCGCGCACGGGTGGGTCGGGCGGTTGCGCGCCGATCGCGAAGTAGACGCGGCCTGGCCCGCGCTGGCGGTGCTCGCGGGCGACGAGCGGGCGCCGGTCCGGCTGGGCACGCTCGATGCGCTGGCGTCGCTCGTCGCGCATCCAGGTGCCGGAGATGCGTTGCTGGCGCAGGCGATCGACTGGCTGGAGCTCGACGACCGCGAGGTCCGCTTCGGCGCTGCCGGCGTTGTCGTCGAGGTGTTCGCGGGCCGCCAGGCGCTGGCCGCGCTCGCCGAGCCGGAAACTTTGCTCGACTATCTGTCGCGCGCGATCGCGGCGGTCGCCGGCGCACCGCGGGCCGCGGAGCGATCGGACGCGCGCCGGAGGTTGCTGCTCGCGTTGCCGCGTACGCTGGCCACGGTGGCGGCCGGGCTGCGCGCGGGCGATCGCGGCGCCGCCTGGCTCGAAGAAGAGTGCCGGAGCGCCCGCCACCCCGACATGCGCGGGGCGCTGTCGAAGGCTGTCCTGATCCTCGCCGACAAATCGTCGGGCCAGGGGGCCGCTTTGGCCCAGGGCCTGCGCGCCGCGCTCGAGGGGAGCGCCAAGCCGCCCCGCGATCCGACCCGCATCCGTCCCGGCGCCGCCCGCGGCCGATCGTCGCGCCCGGTGCGCTGAGCGGCGGACGCGCTACGCGCGGGCCAGCGGCAGCCGCACGACCAGCTCGCTGCCGCGCCCCCGGTCCCTCGCTGAACGCGCGCACCGATCCACCGTGCATCTTCTTGCTCGTGTGACGTTAGGTCCTGGTGGCGGCGCCGGATGAGGCGAGCGACATGGGGGTGGTCGGCTTCCCGTCGCTCGCGATGTCCGTTTCGGGCTTTGTCGGCGAGAGATCGCCGCGGACCATGTATCCGGTGGCGTAGCCGCAGGTCTTTCGCCGGCGGTCGTAGTGCTTGAACGCAACCCGGTCGAATGGCGCGCCCGGCTGGTTCACCGGGCCCAGCCAGATCACGTCGGCGGCGGGCTGTACTACGGCCTGCACCGCGGCCGATGCGTTGGGATCGACCAAGATCTTTGCGTCCTTGTTCTTGATCCAAATCGTATCGCCGGCGTGCGGCGCCAGGCCGTCGCGGTCGACGGCATTCACCGGATCGCCCGCGGCGTAGGCATAGAGGTTCGTGTCGCCGCCCGCGAACAGCGTCGGGTCCTTGGCAGTCCAGCGGCCCGTCTCCGGGTCGTAGTCGCGCGCGCCGAGGCGGACCAGCTTGGTGTCGCGATCGTAGATCCCGCCCGCGAATCCGAAAGGCTGGAAGCCGGGGCTGCTGTCGGCGACGACCTGCCCGAACTCGTCGTAGTCGATCCGCTGGGCGATGGTTCCCGTCGCCGTGTCCACGACCAGCCGCGGGCTG
>DATMZL010000037.1:0-6834 GCA_035607075.1 Polyangia bacterium | reverse complement strand
CCTATCGCGTTTCTGGTGAGTATCGTCATAGGTCCCGGTGGTAGAGCCGTCGTGTTCGCGCCGCTTGTAGCGCCTTCGGCATCGTTGTGGATGGCTCACATGGTTCTGTTCAGCGCGTCGCTGTCGGCGTCGTCCGACCTTGCTACTGTTGCCGGACGGCTCGGCATTTCACAGAACGAGATCGCTCGGCGGACCGGTCTCGCCTATCAGACGGTGAACGACGCCTGGCACGGGCGGGCCGGCACGCTCGGGACCTGGGTCAAGATCGCCAAGGCGCTCCACGTCCCGCTCGGGGACATCGCGCCACTTGCCGCTGCGGAGCTGGACGGGCTCGTCGTCCGCTAACCGCCCGTTGCTCCCGTGCCCCATGTGGAGGGCCGTGCTATGCGTCCTGACCGGGACCACGAAGGCCGCGCGGCGGCGATCTTCGCCAGGATCGACGATAGCGAGATGGACCGGCTCGTCGATGCGCTGGCGCGCGTGCTGCTCAAGGCGGCCGAGGCCCGCGCGGCCGCTGAAGAGTCCGAGCGGTCAGTGCCGCGTACTCTCGCGGAGGTGGCCTGCCATGCGCCGTCTCGAACTGTGGGCTGACGAGCCCGACCGCACGCCGTTGTGTCTCGACTCTCGCGTGATGTCGCTCGAACCGTACCGCCGCAACAGCCTGGAGTCGGCGCGCCGCGCCGCCTACGACGACGGCACCATCGTCGGGTTCTTTCTCGGCGTTGCGGCTGCCGTCTTAGCGTGGCTGATCCTATCGGGCCTGCTGCTGCGTCTGGCCGTGGCGATCGTTCACGGTGTCGTCTGGCTGGTCGCGGGGCGGCTCCCGTGAGCCAGGCTGTCGAGCGCGTCCCGCTGGCCGTCGCCCGCGAACTGGCCGACGAACTGGTCGACCTGATCGGCTCGTCATGCGAGCAGCTCCACGTCTGCGGCAGCATTCGCCGCCAGGCCCCGACCGTCGGCGACATCGACCTGGTGGCCGTGCCGATGCTGGCCCCGCTCACCGACCTGTTCGGCGCCACCGACGGCCACGTCAGCGTGCTCAACCATCGTCTGGACAACCTCTGCGGCGAGCAGGTGATCCGCCAGGCGCGACGACCCGACGGCGGCATCGCGGGCTGGGGCCAGAAACTGCGGAAGTTCATCTTCCACGGGCTGCCGGTCCAGTGCCAGTCGGTCGAGGCCGACGTGCTCGGCATGTGGCTCGTGATCCGAACCGGCCCGTCTGGCTACAGCCACGCCTTCGTGACACCCCGTGGCCAGAAGGCGGCCATCCGTCGGGGTGCCGAGGTCGTGGCCCGTCGAGACGGGATGCTCCCTCCGGGCTTCGAGATCAAGGACGGCTTCTGCTTGTATCGCTTCGGCGGCTGCGTGCCAACGCCTACTGAGCGCGACGTCTACGACGCGCTCGGGCTGCCGTACGTCGAGCCGTGGGACCGACGGTGACTCGCAGGGGCATCGTGGCCAGTCTCTACTGCAACGCGTGCGGCGCGCTGTTCTCCGCGTTGGACCATTACCAGCGCTTTTGCTGCAGCGCGTGCGCCTCGCGCTTCTGGCGACCCCTGCAGCGGCAGCGGCCGACGGTCGACGCAGCCGTAACCCAGAACCGCATCCTGGCCGAGCTGCGGAAGCTCGATGGCGACTGGATCGAGCGCAGCGCGCTGGTCGCCGCGATCTACGGCCTCGACGACGTCGCTTCGCGGCACGCGTTTACGGCCGCGCTGCACCGTCTGCGGGCGACCTGGGGCGACCTGGGGCTGGTCGTCGTCTGCCGCGTCGACCGCCTGGCGGTCGACCGTGAGTCCGCCACGCACTACCGCTTAGCGCACGACATCGAACAGCCAGCGGAAGGAAAAACAGCATGACACCGCCCGATACGACCGCCATCGCCGTCCGAGACGATCAGGCGACCGCGCCCATAGACCGCGAGCAAGCGGCGTCGGCGCTCGCGCATGTACTCGGCACGGGCGACCTGTACAAGCTCACCAATGAGCAGCGCGTCGCGCACTACCTCAACCGCTGCCGTAGCGAAGGCACCAATCCCTTGAGCCGTCCCTACCAGTGGATCGAGTTCAAGGAGACCGAGAACGCCGAGCCCGTGCTCACGCTCTACTTCAAACCGACGGCGGCAGCGCAAGTGCTCCGTAACAACCGGATCAGCGTTCACTTTCCCCGCAAGGAGATCGTCGGCGAACTGTTCGTCTGTGAGGCGCACGGGCGGGCGCCAGATGGGCGAGAGGGCGTCGGCACGAAGTACGTCCCGCTCGTGGGGAAGTACGGCAAACTCACGGGACGGTGGCTCGCGAACGCGTTCATGACGGCCGAAACCGGCGCGCTCCGACGGCTAGCGCTAAACATGGGACTCGCGTCAGGCCCCGACCCTGACGCGAGCGGGACCATGCGGACCGTCTACGTCGATGGCACGGGCGCCGTGCTCGAGCAGCCAACCGAGGAGCAACGCCACCTTGCCGAGCATCACGAGGTGGCGAAGGTTATCGGCGAGCCGACGTACGAGACAACGGCGGCAGACTGGCCCGAGCAGGAGGCCGATCTGCCAGACCAGCGTCCGACTCCTGAGGAGCTGACGCCGCCAGCGCGGCCGTACCAGCCGCCAGCGCGCTTCCACTGCAACGCGGCTCAGTGGCAGCGAACCTGGTTCATGCTCGTCAAGAATACGCCGCTCGAATCCGACGAGGCTCGCCACGACTTCGTGCAGTGGTACACCTCAAGCTGGCCCGAGAATCGGCGCACGTCTTCGCTCTCGGCGTACCTCTCGCACGCCACGGATCGACAGGCCGAAGCGCTCGTCAACGCCGCGAGAGAATGGCTCGCCGAGCAGCCCGCATCAGCGCCAGACGACGAGCGGGTATATGACGAGCGGGTATATGACGAGCCAGGATCTGCTCCGATGCGCGTGGTCGGCGAGCGCGACGCGGTCGAGTATCCAGACCGTCCGCTCGACGGGGTGACCTACGACGTGGTTGCGCTGCGCTCGTTTTACCGCGCCTGGTCTGACGCGCTGCGGGTACGCGATACGGCGCACCGCGCGATGACGGACGTCGCGCTGAGCCGCGCGACGAACGATCAGCTCTTGCGCGAGATCGAGGGCCTGATCGGCCAGGTTGAGGCGTACGACCATTTCGTCGCGATGGAGGAATTCTCCGACGACGGCGAGGCGGTGGCGGAGGCCGATGGGGAGCCGTTCTAGGTGGCCTGGGTGCGTTTAGCCGACGACTTCGCGGACCATCCGAAGCTGGTCGCGGCCGGCCCACTTGCGGGCTGGCTCTGGCTGTGCGGCATCGCCTACTCCAACCGCTACCTGACGGATGGCTTCATCCCGGGCGGCGCCGTGCGCCGTCTGGCCGACATCGAGGACACGGCGGCGCTCGTCGCGCGGCTGGTCGACGTCGGTCTCTGGGAGCACGCCCGCGGCGGCTACCGCGTCCACGATTACGAGAGCTACCAGCCGACCGCCGAGAGCGTGCGGGCCGAGCGCGCCCGCAATGCCGAGCGCGTGGCGAAGTGGCGCGACACCCACGGTAACGCCATCAGTAACGCCGGTAGTAACGCCATTACTAATGGCGTTGGTAACGCCGGTAGTACCGGCCCCCCCGGACCCGGTCCCGGTACCGGCCTTAACCCGGTCCCGGACCCGGCCCCGGCCCGCTCCCCGGACCCGAATCCGGCCGGTACCTCCCCCCAACCCCCTCCGCAAGCGGCGGGGGGGCGACGCTCGCGCCGTCGCATTTCTGAGCCCGAGCCGACCAGCAGCCTGACGCCAGAGGAGATCGCAGCATGGCAGCAGCCGCGGACGTAGATCAGTTGCCGGAGCGGCTGGGCGCGATCATCACGTCGCATCCGCTCTACCAGCGCCTTGCAGAGCTTGGCGCCCCGGATCCGGACCCGCCGCCCGCCTGTACGGCCTGCTCAGACCGCGGCTTCCTGCGCCACGACGTCGCGGCCGATCATCCCGACTTCGGCAAGCTCGTGCCGTGCGAGTGCCGACGCGCCGACATCACCCAGAAACGTCTCGCACGATTCTGGGCCAGCAGCCAGGCTCCGTCCGAGTACCGAGGCTGCACGCTGGAGAGCTACGTCGGGACCTGTCCACCTGGCGACCCGACGGCGGTGCCAGCGCTGCGCGAGTGGCTGGAGACCGACGGCTGGCTGATCCTGGCTGGCGAGTACGGGGCCGGGAAGACCGGCCTCACCGTGGCGCTGCTGCGGGTGCTCGCCGAGCGCGGCCAGTCGGTGCTGTTCGTCAACGCCCCGGCCATGCTCCGCCGCGTCCGAGCGACCTACGGCAAGTCCGACGCCGAGACCGAGAGCGCCGTCATCGACAGCCTGGCCGAGGTCGAGGTCCTGGCCATCGACGACGTCGGCAAGGAGCGGCTTACCGAGTGGGCGACGGAGCTGCTCTACGACGTGGTGAATCGCCGCTACTCCGACGGGCGGCGCACGATCGTCACGACCAACCTGGGCGTGGATCGGCTGGAGATCCACCTGGGCTCGGCGACGTTCTGGCGGCTGTTCGAGCGGTCGCAGTTGATCCGCGTCGAGGGCAACTTGCGGCGGTCCGGTGGCCGTAGGCAGGGAGCGTGAGCATGGCAACCGCGACCGAGCAGATGGTCAATGTCCGCGTGCCGTCCGAGGACGACTTCGACGGCGCCGACTTCCTGACCGACGAGGTCCTCGAAGCGGTCTGCTGGGACGTCGTCCGCGAGTACGAGCGTCTGCACGTCATCACCGACCACGACATCACGCTGACCGCCGTCTGGAAGCGCAAGGGCGGCAAGAGCCAGGGCAATGCCGTGCTCGCGAAGTGCGTCAAGACATCGGGTCTAGCGCGGTTCTTCGGCGCGTACCAGTTCGTGATCTGGCTGGCCGCCGACCACCTCGACGCCGAGCAGTACACGGCCGAGCAGCTCCGACGGCTGCTCTACCACGAGGCCCGTCACATCGGCTGGGCCGAGCCGAACGACATCAACGAGGACGGTGAGGGCAAGCCGATCATCGTCGGCCACGACCTGGAGCTGTTCGCCGGTGAGGTCTCGGACACCGGGGCCTGGGAGTCGTTCCGTCGCCGCGTGGGCGGGGAGTTCAGGCAGCCGACGCTCTTCGGCGCGGAGGGCGAGTCGTGAGCGACACCGAGATCAGCATCGCGCCAGAAACAGGGCGGTCGCTCGTCGAGTTAGAGTCGGTCATCGAGCGCGGTATACAGACGTTTGTCGAGGTCGGTTCAGCGCTCTTAGAGGTCCGCGATCGTCGCCTCTATCGCGAGACACATTTGACCTGGGATGCCTATTGCCGCGAGCGGTGGAACCTGAGCCGAATCCATGCACACCGTCTGATCGAAGCCTCCGAGGTTGGCTCGATGTTACCAATTGGTAACACGCCATCGACTGAGTCTCAGGCTCGCGAACTCGCACGTCTCAAGGACGAACCGGAAGCGGTTCGCGAGGTCTGGGCTGAAGTCCGAGCGGAGCACGGCGATGACGTCACGGCTGCCGAAGTCCGCGCCGCCGTAGATCGCCGTCTCGGGGGTATCGAGCCGAGCGCGCGCCAGACGGTCGTGCTTCAGGCGATCGCCGATGCCCAGCACATTCTCGACGAGCCAGAAACCGAAAAGGCGCTCTCGGCTCTCTCGCGGATCAGGTTCTGGCTGTATCTGGCTCCCGAGGACGTCGCCGAGGCGGCGTTCGAGCCGGCGCAGGATGCGCCGAGCTACGCCGAGCTTGCCCGCTGGGTGGGGGCGGTCGCTGCGGCTATCGGCGCCCGCGCCAGCGGGCCGCGTGCGGTGAGGTGACCGATGACAGATCCGAAGCCGGGCGCATTTACCACGCTGTTTCGCGAAGCCCTCGTCAGTACGCTCGAAACGCACGTCACGAAGCTGGGCATTGACCGTGACGGCTGGCTCAAGGACGCGGACGCCGCGTTCAGGAAGAAGCACCGTCAGCAGCTGCGGACGCTCAACGCACAAGCCCTCGCCGAGCGGAAGCGCGACGAGCAGCGTGCGTTTATCCGCAACTCGCGGCACCCGGCCATCGAGCAACACAAGGAGTTGGCGCGGATCGCTCGGGCGGCAGGCCGAAGCATGCGGATCGAGCACATCGAGATCGAGCCGGGCCAGTACATCGCGAAGCGCGTCATCGACTGCTCACGCCGCGACCTGCTGGTGCTCGCCGCGCAGTACGAGACGAAGGCCCGCGGCATGCTGCGCCGAGCAGCGTTCTATCGCACACTCGAACGGCAACTCGCGCTGGCCGGGATCGAGGAGTTCGAGACGCTCAGCGATTGGATCGAAAGGCAGGACGCGAGCTGATGGGCCACCGCGTCCGCCTCTCACCGCTCGGCGAGCTCGTCCAGCCGGAGAGCGTCCTGCTCTCGCAGGTCATGGCGTACGCCCACATGCGGGGCTGGCGAACGTCGCACGACCGCGCGACGAACGCGCCGCGACGGTGCCGCGACTGCGGGAGCTACCAGCGGATACCGCGCAATACGCCGGGGTTGCCTGATTTGATCCTGCTCCGTCGTCCTCGCCTGGTCATCGCAGAACTGAAGCGGGAGGGCGAAAAACCGACCTCTGCTCAGCAGCGCTGGCTCGACGAGTTCGCGGCCTGCGGGATCGAAACGTTTGTCTGGTTTCCCCACGACTTCGAAACCATCAAGGCGGTGCTGTTGTGAACGCCGGCGTCCTGATCTACGAGGCAGACCGTGGGCACGCGTAAGTGATGCATGTCGACGCGCCGACGAACGGCGACGAGGCGGGCTGGTGGAAGTGGCCGTCCGAGGACGGCGGCTGGGCGCAACGACGACGCGTGCCCGAGCCGAGCACCG
>DATMZL010000769.1:0-2604 GCA_035607075.1 Polyangia bacterium | reverse complement strand
CTCCGAAGGCCTGTTCCGCCTCGGGTTCGTTGCGGACCTCGTCGCGCTCGCGCTCTTCGTCGCCTCCGCCGTTCTGCTCTACGACATCTTCAGGGCCGCGAGCCGGCGTGGGGCGCTGCTCTTCCTGGTCCTCATCGTGATGGGGTCGGCGTTTCAGGCGCTGGAGGCGATCCAGGATCTCGCGGCACTGACGCTGCTCAAAGGCGGCGCCGCGATGAGCGCCGTGCCGCCGGCGCAGGCGAACGCGCTGGCGTTCCTGTTCCTCCGGCTCCATTCCTACGACTATCAGCTCGGCCTGTTCTTCATGGGCTGCTCCAGCCTGGTGATGGCGAGCCTCATATTGAAGTCGACGTTCGTGCCCGCGATCATCGCGCCGTTGATGATGATCGACGGGCTCGGCTTCCTCACTTTCAGCCTCACGGGCTTCCTCTCGCCCTCGCTCGTCACGCGGATCTTCCCCTACATTCCGCTCGTGACCGCGTCGATCGGCGAGGGGGCGTTCTTCCTGTGGCTGCTGATCAGGAGCGTGGACGCAGAGCGATGGCGGGAGCAGGCGGCCACCAGCAGATGAAAGCCATCGTCCAGAACGGCTACGGCTCACCCGACGTTCTCGAGCTGCGCGAGATCGACCCGCCCGTCGTGGCCGACGATCAAGTGCTGGTGAGGGTGCGCGCCGCCTCGATCAACGCCTTCGACTGGGGGATGTTGCGACGGTTGGTCCACGTCATCGCGCGCCTGATGGGCAGCCCGGTTCCTCGCGTTCGCGGCGCGGACCTCGCGGGCACCGTCGAGGCCTGCGGCCGGAACGTCACCAGATTCAAGCCCGGCGACGAGGTTTTCGGCATCGCCCGTGGCGCGTTCGCCGAGTTCGCCGCGACCGCCGAGTCTCGCCTCGCCCCGAAGCCAAACAGGTTGACGTTCGAGCAGGCCGCGGCCATGCCGGTGGCGGGATGCACGGCACTGCAGGGCCTACGCAGGGCACAGGTCCGGCCGGGTGTTCGGGTGCTGGTTTACGGGGCCGGAGGCGGCACGGGCACGTTCGCGGTTCAGATCGCCAAAGCGCTGGGCGCGCACGTCACCGCCGTGACCCGGACCGAGCACGCCGAGTTCCTCCGCTCCATCGGTGCCGACCAGGTGATCGACTACACGCGGGAGGATTTCACCCGGCGTGTGGAGCGCTATGACGTCATCATGGACATCGGCGCGGATCGCACGCCGTCGGACCACGCTCGCGTGCTCGCGCCCAATGGAAGACTCGTGTTCGTCGGGGCGCCGAAGAAGCCCGGGCCGTTGCTGACACGCATCGTCGAGGCGATGCTCCTGTCCCGCTTCCGCCCAGGCCGCATCATGTACACGGCCCGCGTGACGAAAGAGGACCTCGCCGCACTCTCGGAGCTCGCCGAAGCGGGGAAGCTGACGCCGGTGATCGATCGCACGTACCCGTTGGCCCAGGCTCCCGAGGCGTTTCGCTATTTCGGGACGGGCCGCGTCGCAGGCAAGGTCGTCCTCCGCGTCGCGTGAGGGCTGGTCCGCGAGCCACTGCCTCCGGATGGCGGTCGATGCCGTCGCGCCCTGGATGTAGGATGGCACGGATCCTGCGGCGCTGGCTGTCAACGGAGGACGGCTCTCTATGGCGGGACGGCGGGCACTTCTTTTCGCAATGGCGGTGGCGGTCGGCCTGCCCGCTCCGACCGGCGCGCAGACCGTCCGCGACGACGTGCCGTGCTTCAACGGCGCGGCCGCAGCGCTGGCAGCCAGCGGCGGCGTGCTCCATATCGGCGGCAGCTTCACGCGCGCCGGCGACGCGATGGGAAGCGTGTCGAGGCTCGACCCGAGCGGCGCCGAGCTAGCGTTCCCGAAGATCAGCGGCGAAGTCCACGTGATCATCGCAGACGGCTCGGGCGGCTGGTTCCTGGGCGGAAGGATCGTCGCGGTCGGCGACGTGCCACGCTTCGGGCTCGCGCACATCCGCAGCGACTTCACACTCGACAGTTGGCGCGCCGACCTTGAGGGCGTGGTGGATGCGCTGGCGCTCGACGGAACGAAGCTCATCGTCGGAGGCACGTTCACGAAGATCGGCGGGGTGTCCCGTCGCTCGCTCGCCGTGGTCGATGCGAGCAGTGGAACGGTGCAGCCGTGGGACCCGAGCCTCACCGGCGTTTCCGGTGCGGATCCATCCGTGACTTCGATCGCGTTGGGAAACGCGGCGTGGTTCGTGGCCGGGGCGTTCGACCACACACTCGGCGCCGCGCGCGCCGGGCTCGCCTCGTACCAGCGCAGCAACGGGGCGCTCACGAGCTGGGACCCGGCGCCCGACGGCGCCGTGGACAGGGTCCTGGTGCAGGGCGACACGGTGTTCGTGTGCGGGCAGTTCTCGCTGATCTCCGGCCAGGCGCGCGACAAGCTCGCGGGACTCGATGCGAACAGTGCCGCGGCCACATCGCTGTCGTTGACGTTCGGCATCAGCCTCCCCGTGCATCCGCCGGTCCGCGTGACGAACCTGGTGCTCGCCGGCCGCACGCTCTATCTACGGGGCGCGTTCGACTCCATCAACGGCTACGGCTTCAACGCCGCCGCGGTCGTCGACGCTTACAACGGCGGACT
>DATMZL010001648.1:0-2259 GCA_035607075.1 Polyangia bacterium | reverse complement strand
GGACACGTTGCGCGCGAGCCAGGAGGACTTCCTCGCGCTGGCCAGCGAGCGGCTGGGCGCCGTGCGTGAGCAGACAATGCTGGAAGCGGAGGCGCGGCAGGACGCGCAGGAGCAGGCGCAGGCGGCACAGCAGCAGGCGCAGCAGCAAGCGCTCGCCGGCATGGTCGCGCCGGTGCTTTCGTCTCTGGAGAAGGTCGACGAGCAGATCCGCGCGATGGAGCGCGAGCGCGGCACCGCGTACGGCGAGCTGCGCCAGCAGCTGAAGACGGTGACCGAGACGCAGGTGAAGCTGCACGACGCGACCGGCAGCCTGGTCAGCGCGCTCAAGGCGCCGGCCGTGCGCGGACGCTGGGGCGAGATGCAGCTGCGCCGCGTGGTCGAGCTGGCCGGCATGCTCGATCACTGCGACTTCGACGAGCAGACCACGCTGGCCGGCGTCGATGGGCGCCTGCGCCCTGACATGATCGTGCACCTGCCTGGCGGGCGGCGCATCGTCGTCGACGCGAAGACGCCGCTCTCCGCTTACCTGGAAGCGCGCGAGGCGTCCGACGACGAGACGCGCGCCGCGAAGTATCGGCAGCACGCGGCGCAGGTGCGCGCGCACATGCAGAAGCTGGGCGCGAAGAGCTATTGGGAGGCGCTGGACGCGGCGCCCGACATGGTCGTCATGTTCATACCCGGCGAGCCGCTCTACACCGTCGCGCTGGAGCAGATGCCGGAGCTGATGGAAGAGGGGCAGGCGCACCGCGTGATGGTGGCGACGCCCATGACGCTGATCGCGCTGCTGCGCACGGCCAGCTTCGGGTGGCGCGAGGAGCGGCTGGCCGAGAACGCGCAGCGCATCAGCGACGAGGGCCGCCGCCTGCACGAGCGGATCGCGACCGTCATGGAGCACTTCGCGGATCTGGGCAGCGCGCTCAATTCGTCCGTGAAGCACTTCAACAAGTCGCTCCGGTCGTTCGAGCAGCGCGTGGTCGTGTCGGCGCGCAAGCTCGACGAGCTGGACGCGCGCGGGAAGAAAGAGGTTCTGCCGCTGGAGGAGATCGAGGCGCGCGCCGTCGGTCCGCAACTGCCTTATTCGTCGGAACCCTGGGAGGGTTCCGAACCTCCCGCTAAGAGCTCGGGCCGGCAAAGCCGTCCCTCCCTCACGCGAGATCCGGCTGAGAAGCCGCGGCGCCTGAGGGAGCAACAGCAGCCGCTGCTGACGCTGGCGCCGCCGCCCGATCAAGAAAGGTAGCCGCCCGGACATGGACTTCGTCGAGCCGGCGCGGACGTTTGCGCTCGAGCTGGTCGGCGGGCGCGGTCACTACGAGCGCGTGGTGCGCGCGGCGATGGAGGCGCGCCGCAGCGTCTGGATCGCCACCGCCAACCTGAAGGAGTTGATGGTCGAGGACCATCGCGCCGTCCCGGGGCGACGCCGCACCGCGCGCGTGTCGGCGCGTTCGGCGGCCGCGGGCGCCTATCGTTCGATCCTCGAGGTGTTCGACGAGCTGGCGGGGCGCGGGGTCGAGCTGCGCATCCTGCACGCGACACCTCCTTCGCGTCCGTTCCGCGCCACGCTGGCGCGGCGCCCCGCGCTCGCACGCGCGCTGGCGTTGCGCGCCTGTCCACGCGTCCACTTCAAGACCGTGATCGTCGACGGCGCGTTCGTTTACGTGGGCAGCGCGAACTGGACGGGCGCGGGACTGGGCGCGAAAGGGGCGGGGCGCCGCAACTTCGAGCTCGGCTTCGCGGGCTCCGACGACGGCCTGCTGGACCGCGTGCAAGAGCTCTACGATCGGATCTGGCGCGGAGGCGCGTGCAAGGGCTGCAAGCTGCGGGACGTCTGCCCGGCTCCCCTCGACGGCGGCGGCCGCAAGCCGCGATAGTCGCTCCGCGCCGGCTAGGCCGCCGCCGTTCGTCGGTCAGTGACTGACGCTGCAGGTCTTGCACGGCCTATGGTCGTGGCTACGTTCCAGCGGGAAATGGGGACGCTGGGTGAAACACACGACGACGGCGGGATTCTCGCGCTGGTGAAGGAGACGGCGAGCGGATTCAGCCAGCTCGTGGCCGATCACATTCGCCTGGCTCGTCTCGAGATGACCGCCGACGCGAAGCTCTACGTCCGCGACGGCGTGATGCTGGCGATCGGTTCTTTCATCGTGGCGGCGGGATACGGACTGGCCTGCATCGCCGCGGGGATGGCCCTGTCCCGCGTCATAGGCGGCCCGCTGGCGTTCGCCTGTCTCGCGCTCCTACATTTGATCGTCGGCGTGATCG
>DATMZL010000041.1:0-5077 GCA_035607075.1 Polyangia bacterium | reverse complement strand
CACGCAGCCGAGCGCCGGCATCGTGAAGGACTCCTTGTACTTCCCGAGGAAGCCGAGCTGGTCGCGCGACATCAGGTTGACGGTCATGCTCGACTCCGCCTTGAGGCGGCCGCCCGTGCCCATCGGCACGCGCATCTGCGTGCATTCGGCGGCGTTACCGTACACGTGCTCCGTGCGCAGCGTCGGATCCGTGCACGCGATCGTGTTCTCGCCGGCGCGCTCGATGGAGAGCTGCGTGTCTGTCTCCTGTCCGGTCTTCCAGCGCGCCTCGATCGTGTCGGACGTGCAAGCGCGCACCGCGATGTCGAACAGTACCGGGAAGGGCGAGCTGACCGGCGAACTGCCGCTGTCGTTCAGCGCGACGACCCGCACCTCGACGTCACTGCCGCCGATCTCGACGGTGGCCGTCGTCTTCGCCGTTGTCTGGACGTTCATGCCGTCGACGAACAGCGCGTACGTCTTCGCGCCCGCGACGGGATCCCACGAAAACTCGCCCGTCGTCGGCGACTGACGCGTGAACGTCAGCGCGGCGGGCGCGGCGGGCGCGCCCGGCGCCGTGCAGCTCGCCTCGTCCGGCGCGCAGATGCCCGACGGACAGCAGAAGTTGTTGGCGGCGCACGGGCAGGGATGGTTCGTCACGCCCACCTCGTCGGCGCAGCTTGCGCTGGCGAGGAAGATCGTCACCGATGCGATTGCGAGCAGATTCAAGCGAATGACCTTCATTTCAGCCTCCTGATATCAGAACGATCGACGAAACGGTTTTGGACGGCATCGACGCGATCTCCTAAAAGCGCCACGTCGTCTCGATCTGCGCTGCGGTGGGCGTCGCGGAGAATCCGAGCACTGGCGCGGCGTCCGTGTCGCTCCGGCGCGGCCACAGCAACCACAGGCCCGCGCCGACGACGGCCGCGCCGCCGATCAGCAGCCCCGCCGCGGCGCGGTTGCGCGTCGTGATGCTGTCGTTGCGCGCGGCCGCGTCGCGCTGGCTCTCCGTCGCGGGGGCGTCGTCGTGGAGGTTGTGCGCGGACAGCGCAAACCCGCCTGCCGCCAGCGCCGCGGCGACGCCGGTGCCGATCGCCACCTTGCCCAGCGTTCGCCGCAGGTTGGTCTGGCGGATCTCCGCATCGCGGTTGCGCGCCGCGGTCTCCAGGACCGTGCGCTCCTCGTCGGCCTGGCGCGTCCACGCGTCGACGGCGCTCGCGTCGAAGGCCAGCACGAACAGCTGGTTGAACGCGTCCAGGGCTGCGCCGCGGCTGCCCGCGCGCGTCGGCGTCCGCTGGAGCGTCGCGAGCATCACCGGGCCGTCGACGCGCGGCACCGACTGCTCGCTGCCGTCGTCGAGCCGCCGCAGGTAAAGCGGACCTTCGCCCGGCGGTCGGATCAGCCGCACGGGCGTGACGCCGTCACCGTGAAAATCGACGAGTCGCACGCCGCGCCCGTCCTCCAGCATGTAGTGCGCGGCGCCGGCCGCGCCCTCGAGGCGCAAATCGTTGTTGCGCGTCCCGCGCAGGTCGAGGAGCAGATTTCCGTCGCGCGGCGCGCGCGCGTAGACCCGGGGCCGGTAGCGTTCACCCTTGATGTTCTCGTTGGCGCGCGCGACGAACGCGGCGATCTCCGGGTACGTGACCATGCCGTCACCGTCTGCGTCCGCGGCGCCGAACAGCCCAGACCGCACCTCGTGGCTGAACACGCCCGCCTCGAACCCCGCCCACTCGTGGCTCTCGCCCGATGCGGAGCTGGACAGCAGGTAGCCGACGCGACCCGCGCGGCTCGCCTCCTCCAGCGCCACGAAGCCGTGCGTGGGCCGCCGTTCGCCGCCGGGGCCGCGCGGCAGCGCCAGCAGATACGCGTGACAGGCGTCGACGATGATGTGCGCCTGATCGGCGCCCGCCCGATCGACAACCTCGGACAGCAGCGCGCTGCCGTCGAGGCGCCCGTCCTCCAGCGTGAGCGCCCAGCCCGACTGCGACACGTCGCCGTGGCCGGCGTAGATCACGTAAAGCGTCGACCGCACGCCGCGCGCGCGCGCCTGCGCGATGTCGCGCGCGAGCGCCTCTGTCGCGCGCTGCACGTCGGCCCGACGCGGCGGCAGCACCTCGGCCGCGACCTGCGGATGCAGGCGCCGCGTGTTCTCGTCGAGGCGCGACAGCACGTACGCGCGCGCGCCGAGCCCCCGGAACAGCTCGAAGTAGCGGGCCGCGTCGTCGTCGGCGTAGCGCAGCGGGGCCAGCTCCGGCGACGGGCTGGCGTTGACACCGACGATCAGCGCGAACAGCGCCCGGCCGGGCTCATCGGCGGCGGCCTCGCGGCCGACCAGAAACGCCGCCAGCGCGACGGCGATCGCTTTGGCGTTCACCTTCATCGCGACACGTCGACGTCGCGCTCGACGACCGCGACATCGCCACCCAGCCGGGTCGCGAGCGCGACCCCCGACGCACCGGATCGCACCGCCGCCTCGATCTCCTCGACGCCGACCGCGCGATCGGCGAACAGCGCGTGAATCGCCAGGCGCCGCCCGTCGATCGCGTGGCGGATCGCCTCCGGCAGCTCGAACGGCCCGGGACCGGCGGCGGCGGGCAACGCGGCGGGCGCGGGCGCGCCCTCGCGCCAGGCGGGGTGGAACCAGTAGACGCGCTGGTGATCGTCGACGCCGAAGATTGCGACGTACCGGCGCGCCGCGGGGTTCGTGTACGCGAACGCCAGCTCGTCCCCGTTTCGCATCGATCCGACGCTGCCCACGCTGCCGACGTTGCCCTGGACCAGAGCCGGCGTGTGCGCGCCGGGCGCGAACCGGTAGACCAAAAGATGCGGCGTCTTGGCCATTGCCGAACCCGTGTCGCGCGCGATCGGCTCGACGTCGATCGCGTGGGGAGCCGCCGAGCTTTGCTCGGCGCGTACCATCGCGGGAGGGTTTGGGAACCCTCCCAGGGTTCCCATGTCAATGTTGGGACGCGCGTCGAAGATCACCAGCACCGCGAGCGCGACGCACGCGGTGGCCATCGTCGGAAACACCAGCGTCCGCAGCCGGGCGCGAAACGACTCCGCGCGCCGCGCCCGGAAACCGAGCGCCCGCCCGATGCGCTCCTCGGCGGGCAGCGCCGCCGGATCCAGGCGCGCCAGCAGGTGGTGCCGCTTGTAGAAGCCGCGGCAGTCGGAACAATCGGTCATGTGCGCGCGCATCGCGGTTTCGGTCGCGGGCGATGCGCGCCCGGCGAAGTGCGCGCCGATGGCGGCGCGCGCCGCGTGATGCGGGAGGGAACTTGCGCCTCTAGTCATGATGCTTCCTTTTCCACGTCGTCTTCGTCGTCCTGCGGGCCTTCGAGGAGAAACTGTTTCAGCGCGCGCCGGATGCGCACCTCGCGGTAGGCGAGCGTGGTGCGGTTGATGCCCATGCGCGCCGCGGCGTCGCGCTGAGGCAGCTGCTGCAGGAAACGCAGCTCGAACACGCCCTGCCATTCGGGCCGCAGCTGCTCGCGCCGGAAGCGCTCGATCAGCAGGCGCGCCTCGGCGGCGTCTTCCCAGGCGACCGACGACGGCGCCGCCGCGCCGTCGGCATTTCCCGGCGCATCGTGCGAAACCTCGCGGCAGAGGCGCCGCCGGTAGTCGATGGCCAGGTTGCGTCCCACCGTGGCGATCCAGGCGCCGAACGCGCCGCCCCGAAACGACCGCCGCAGGTCGGGCGCCGCGATCAGACGCGAGAACACCTCGTGGATGATCGTCTCGCCGTCCTCCCGGCCGACGATGTCGCGGACCGCCCGCTCCACCGTCGCGAAATGGCGGCGGTAGCACGCCTCCATCGTGCGCGGATCTCCCGCGTGAAAGCGCTCGAGCCACCCCTCGTCCTCGCCAGTTACGGTCTCGGCCGGCGTGGGCGATGAGGGCGCGAGTTGGGAGGGTGGCAACATGGGGTAGGCGACAGCCATCCAGAGGTGAAACGACCGGGCGGGCCGCTTTGGACAGTGCCCGCCCGAGATTGATTGATGGTCGCGCCGCTCCCGAGGGCAAAGTCTGTGCCAGTCGGACACACCCGATCCCGTGATATCGTGCGACTTCAGTCGTTCGATGCGCCGCCCCCTGCTGTTCTCGTGCGCGCTCCACGTCGCGATCGCGGTGATCGCGCTGGCGACGGCGCCGCAGCGTGCCGCCCGCGAGGCCGCGAGCGCGGTCGAAATCGCGGTCGAATCCGCGCCGGCGCCGATCCCCGCCGTCGTCGTTGACGTCGAAATGCTGACACACACCGGCGGCGGCGGTCCGGCGCAGCCGGCCGGGCCCGCCCTCGCCGCGCCCGTTCGCGCGCACCGCCGGCGCGTGGCCGCCACCCTCGCGATGGCGCCAGCCGCGCCCGAATCCACGCCGGCGCCCGAGCTCGCTGCGCCAACCGACGACGGCCGCGTCGAGGTCGCGCCGCCGGCGCCCGGTGCGGGCGCGCCCGCCGCGCCGAGCGACGAGGCGGCCGGGACGGGCGACGGCGCGGGCGCGGGCGACGGCCTCGGCGATGGATTCGGCGACGGCTTCGGCGAGGGTACCGGCGGAGCCGCGATGAGCCGCGAGCTGCACGCGCGCGTGCTCGGCAACGAGACGGTGGACGTGCGCCCGCGCGAGGGCGTGCCGACCATCTCGCACGACGAAGCCACCGCGCTGCGCACGCGCGACAGCTTCCCGCGGTTACCCGAGTCGGTGTGGCCGGAATGGCGCCCTTACGTCGTGAAGCTGGAGATCTGCGTGGCGGAGGATGGGCGCGTCCGCGAGGCGGTGCTGCGCTCGTCCGCATCGGCGCGCCTGGATCCCGTGGTGCGGGCCGCGGCGAAGACCTGGCAATACCGGCCGCGCCTCGTCGACGGAAAGCCCGCCGCTTTCTGCCACGGTGTGGTGATCAAGTACGAACGCTGGTGAGGCGCGCTTCTACTGAAGCGCCGATGACTCACGTTTGACGATGGCGATCCGGTTGGGACTTTGCTGGTCGCCGTTCTTGACGATCGGCTGACCCTCGGCGTTCCTTCCTTCGAAGTAGAACTGCACCGAGTCGCCGTAGATCACGCGCTCGGGAATGCGGCCCTGGAACCATCCCTCCGGGCTC
>DATMZL010000156.1:0-2820 GCA_035607075.1 Polyangia bacterium | reverse complement strand
GGTCGTGCCGTAGACGAGCGCGATGCCGTAGACCAGGAAGCCGGTCGCGAACGCGCCCATCAGGAAGTATTTCATCGCGCCTTCGGAGCTACGCTGGCTCTTGCGCCAGCAGCCCGTCAGCACGTACGCGGCCAGCGACATCGTCTCGATGCCGATGAGCAGCGACACGAGGTGCGTCGCGTGCGCCACCATCACCATGCCCGCCGTGGCGAACAGCACCAGCGCGTAGAACTCGCCGAATTCGAAGCCCTGTTCGCGCAGGTAGGGCGGCGCGAACAGCAGCGTCAGCAGAGCGGCGACGATGAAGGCGCCGTCCAGGTAAAGCGACATCCGATCCACGACCAGCATGGAATCGAAGTGCGTCTTCGCTTCGGCCGCGTCGGGCCACTGCACCACCACCGCGATCAGCGCGACGACGCAGGCGGCGACGCCCAGCCACGCGAGCCCGGCGCGGCTCTGACCGCGCGCGAACGTCTCGGCCAGCAGGATGATGCAGCCCATCGCGATCAGCACCAGCAGGGGCGTGTAAGAGAGGATCTGGCTGGAGTCGAAGTTCATCGCGCGCCTCCGGGCGGAACGACAGGGGCCGGCGGGGCGGGAGGTGCCGCGGGCGCGGCGGGCGCCGCGGGCAGCGCGGGATAAATGTGCGCCTGTGCGTCGGGATCCCGACGGGAATCCTGCAAGCGATCGCGGTAGCCGGTGATGAACGCGTCCACCGACTTCTCGGAGCGCGACAGGATCGGCTGCGGCGCGATGCCCATCACCAGCGCCGCGACCACGACGATGCCGAAGACCCAGGTCTCGCGGCCGCGGATGTCACGGACGGCGCGGTTCTCGGGCTTGTCGAGCGGCCCGAACATGATCTTCTGATACATCGTCAGCAGATACATGGCCGCCAGGATCACCGCCGTCGCGGAGATCGCGCCGATCAGCTTGGGCGCCGGGAAGAAGTTCATCATGCCGGTCGCGGCCCAGGTCTTGTTCGCGGTGAACGTCCCGATCAGCACCAGGAACTCGCCGATGAAACCGCACAGCCCGGGCAAGCCGACCGACGCCAGCACGATGATCAGGAAGCACGCCGCGAACGTCGGCATCTGCTTCCACAGCCCGCCGAAATCCGACAGCCGGCGCGTGTGCCGGCGGTCGTAGAGCAAGCCGACCGCGAGGAACAGCCCGCCGGTCGAGATGCCGTGACCGAGCATCTGGTACAGCGCGCCCTGCACGCCTTGCGGGTTGAGGGTGAGGATGCCGAGCACGACGAACCCGAGGTGCGACACCGACGAGTACGCCACCAGCTTCTTGGCGTCGTCTTGCACGTACGCCATCAACGCGCCGTAGACGATGCCGATGACGGCCAGCATGGACAGCAACGGCGCGGCGTCGCGCGCCGCCAGCGGGAACATCGGCAACGCGAAGCGGATGAACCCGTACGTCCCGAACTTCAGCAGCACGGCCGCCAGGATCACCGAGCCGCCCGTCGGCGCCTCGACGTGCGCGTCGGGCAGCCAGGTGTGCAGCGGGAAGATCGGGACCTTGATCGCGAATGCCAGCGCGAACGCCGCGAAGCAGAGCACCTGCGGCACGTACGGCAGCGTCAGGTGCGAGATGTTGGTGTAGTCGAAGCTGTAGCTGCCGGTGACGCCGTGCCACTGCGAATAGAGGTACAGGATCGCCACCAGCATCAGCAGCGACCCGACCAGCGTGTAGATGACGAACTTGATCGCCGCGTAGAGGCGCCGTTCGCCGCCCCAGATCCCGATGATGAAGTACATCGGGATCAGCATCAGCTCCCAGAACACGTAGAAGACGAACAGGTCCAGCGCGAGGAACGCGCCGACCATCCCGCTCTCCAGCACCAGCATCGCGATGATGAACTCGCGCACGCGGATGTTCCGGATGCCTATCGCCTGCGGCGACAGCAGCGTCAACGGCATCAGGAACGTCGTCAGCAGCACCAGCCACAGCGAGATGCCGTCGATGCCCAGGTGGAAGCGGATGCCGAGCGGCGCGATCCACTCCTTGTCGACCTGCAGCTGGAATCCGGCCTGCGCGCTGTCGAAGTCAGGAAGGATCAGCAGCGACACCACGAACGTGACGATCGCGGTCAGCAGGCCGATACCGCGGTGAATCGCCTCCTCGTCGCGCGGCACCAGCATGCACAGGGCAGCGCCGAACAGGGGCAGCAGCGTGATCCAGCCGAGCACGCCCATCATCGCACCTCGACCTTTTCCTTGAACGTGTCGGTCGTGCCCCAGCGCGGGTCCTCGACCGTGACGTGGATGGTATACGTGCCCGGGCGATCGTAGTCGTGGCGCTGCTCGGCGCCCTGGCCCTTGATGACCGGGCGGCCGTCACCGAAGTCGAACAGGTAGTCGAGCGACCGCGAGGACGCCGTCTTGCCGCGGCGGGCGTCGACCTCGACGGCCCGGCCCGTCTGCGTGACCTTCAGCTTCGTGAACGGCAGCGTCGGCTGCGTCGCGAAATGGACCAGCAACGCGACGCCGACCGCGAACACCGCCATGTAGCGCTGGCCGTCGCCGCCCTGCACGGTGCGCGCGATGCGCGCGAACACGTCGACGATCACGCCCGTCCCCTCGACGAGAATCTTGTCGACGATGATGCGGTCGACGAACGTGAAAATTCCGCGGGCGAACGCTTTCAGCGGGCGGATGATCACCGCGTCGTACAGCTCGTCGACGCGGAACTTGTCCTGCACCAGGCGCAAGAAGCCGGGGAACTGGGCGCCGAACGCACGCGCCGGCTCCTTGTAGCCGCCCCGGTAGAAGACGGCGGCCAGGCCGATGCCGCCCGCCGCCAGCA
>DATMZL010000491.1:0-3873 GCA_035607075.1 Polyangia bacterium | reverse complement strand
ACGCGCGGCAGCAGCGCCGACGTTCGCTCCAGCTCGTCGCGGAGCGCGCCCGCATCCAGCTTGGTGAACGACTTGTGGGTGAAGCCGTGTCCGGCCAGCTCGTGCCCGCGCGCGGCGATGCGCGCGACGGCGTCCTGGTATTTGGCGCACGCCTTACCCAAGACGAAGAACGTCGCACGCGCGTTGAACTTGTCAAGGAGGTCGAGGTAGGCGTCAGTCATCTCGTCAGGACCATCATCGAAGGTCAGCGCCACGCGCTTTTCATGGCCCGACCCGCGGCGCACGATCAGCGAGCGGGGCAGCGCCTCGGCGACTCGGACCTTCACCCGACTGGTCAGCGTCGGCGGCGCCGACGGCGCGGCCATGCGCGGCGGCGGCGTGGGACGGCGGTAGTCCCCGTCGCCGTCGGACGTGTCAGTCGAGATTCCATGGCTGCCGGATGTTCCGTTGCTGGTGCCGTTCGCGGCCGGCGCTCCGTGCGCCTGCGCCACCCCGATGACCGAAGTCCCGTTCGACGCGTGCACGCCCCGGGCCTGCGCGATCGCGCGCGCCAGCGTGTCGTGGAGGCGACCGGCGCTTTCGGCCCAACCGCCGCGCGAGCCGAGCGCCGCCACCGCGGCGCCGTCGTACTCGGTCGCCAGCGCCGCCAGCAGCGCCTGCGCCAGCGCGCCCGGATCGCTGGCCGGCACCAGCGCGCCCAGCTCGTCGCGATGGACCACGTCGGGAATGCCGCCCACGCGCGTCGCGACCACGCGACGGCCGCAGGCCAGCGCCTCGAGCAGCACGTTCGGCGTCCCCTCGTGGTGGCTCGGCAGCGTCAGGATGTCGCACGCGCCCATCCACACCGGCACCTCGGCCAGCGGGCGCGCGCCCAGGAACAGCACGCGGTCGCCGAGCGGCTTCAGCGTCTCCTCGGCCGCGGCCCGCGCCTTGCCGTCGCCGATCAATACCAGCACCGCGTCCGGGCGCGCGGCGGCGACCTCTCGGAACGCAGTCGCCAGGTCGAGCACACCCTTGTCAGCCTCGAGCCGGCCGACGTAGACGATCCACTTGCGCGCGTCTCCGGCGTGACCTAGCTCGGCGCGCGCGGCGGCGCGATCGCGCGGGTGAAAGAGCTCGCTATCGACGCCGTTGCCGATGAGGTCGATGCGGTCGTCGGGGACGCCCAGCTCGCGCGCCGCCGCCGCCAGCGAGCGGCTGACCGCGACGACTCGGCCGGCGCGCGGCAGCGCCAGCTGCATCTGCCGGCGCAGCGACGGCCGCTTCGCGAGCACATCCATGTCCGACCCGTGCAGCTTGATCACGGTCGGGATACCGAGGAGCTGGCCGAGGGCCACCACCGCGGCACCGTCAGGATAAGCCCAGGTTCCGAGAAGCACGTCGAAGTCGCCGCGCCGCTGTAACAGGTCGGGCAGCACCGACGCCGCGTACAGCGCGCCCGACAGCGCGTGGCCGAACCGCGGCAGATAGGGCACCCGCGGATGGGCCACCGCCAGCCCGTCGATCCAGTCGTGCCGCGGCACGGCGCTGAGCTTCCCGGCCGACGACCAGCGCGAGAAGGCTCCCGCTCCGGGAAACCAGGGAATGGTCGCCAGGACCTCGACGTCGCAACGCCGCCCCAGCGCTGCCAGCTGCTGCCGGTTGAACGGCGCCGACAGCGGCTCGACCGCGTTGGGAAAGATCTTGGTGACCGCAAGGACCCGCATGGAAGCTCGACCCCGCGTAAGGATGCAGAACGGTCGACGAAACTGCAATCTCTACCGGCACGGGGAACGACATCCCTGCGACCTGCGACACCGTTCGGTTACGAGGCCTCAGGCCTCAGTCCTCAGGCCTCCCGGAGTCGAGAAAACGCGGCCCGAGGCCCGAGGCCCGAGGCCCGAGGCCCGTCGCCGACTATCGTCGACGACGGGCACCCGAGGTCGGTGCGACGTCCGCTACTGTCCGGAGATCTGGATCAGCGGCGTCCCCGAAGGCGTCTGGAACGTGAGCACGCCACTCGAATCCGTGGTCACGGTCTGGGTCGCGCCGCCGACGCTGACCTGCAGCGCCTTCGAAGCCGGCAGGTCACCGATGACGTGCCGGCACGGGCCGGCGTTGGGGACGGTGTAGCTGATCGTACCGCCGGTCAACGTCGGTGCCGACACCGAGAACATCACGATCCAGTTCTGCGAGCCCATGGTGACCTCGGCGCCCTGGGCGCGCCCATCACCGCTCTTGATGTATGTCGATGCGTCCATCGTCGCGGTCCCGGAATCGGTGAGCTGGAACAAGTGCAGGAACGTATCGACGTTCTGCCCGGTGAGCATCTCCTGATAATTCGACCCCAGCAGCGGGTGCGGCGTGTTGTACCCGTCGTTGGCCATCGCCCCCTGCGCCAGGATGGTCGGCGTCGGGTTCGCCGGCACCAGCGTGCGCATGAAGACCCGGCTCGACCCGGTGACACCCGAGGAGATGTCACCGTTGCGCACGATGCTGGTGGTGTTGAAGTTGATGTTGAAGTACTTCTTCACCGCGGCGTTGACCACCTGCGCCTGGTCGTGGACGAACACGACGTCGGGGCGGATGAACACGATCGTGCGCACCGCGCGCGTGACCGCGTTGGTGGTCATGTCGGTGTTGGCGTACTGGCCGCCGAAGTCCTCCTGGCCATAGACGAAGCCGTCGTGGTCCTGGTACTTCGGCGGCACGGTCTTCGATATATCGGCCCACGCCCCCTGCCCCGGCGGATAGACGATGTTGTTGCCGGCGCCCTTGTCGTCGAAGCCGAGCGTGTTGTGCCAGGGCAGCGTGTTGGTGATGCCGTAACCGCCCGCGTTCATGATCAGGTAGTCCTTGCCGCGCTGGAACGTGATGTGCCCGCGGTCGTAGTGCTGGTGCCCCGGCTCGAAGACCGGGCCCACCGCCAAGCTGAGCCAGTTGGCCGTCGGGCTCCAATCCGAGCGCGCGTAGAGCGCGCCGGTCCCCTTGGTCAGGTACGACAAGGGAAACGTGTTGGCGCCGCTCTTGTACGACGTGGTGGTGCCGGCGATCGGCGACGGCGAGCCCAGGTCCGACAGCAACTGGCGCGCGAACGGCGTCATGCGGTGATTGGGCTGGAACTGCACCCACGACTGCAACATCGTCGTCGGCGGGATCGCGGGCAGCGTGCTCCAATCGCCGCCGTCGTAGTAGTGCAGGTCGGGCTTGGTCGCGTGGATCGTCGCCGCGATCAGATTGTTGCTCCAGTCGAGCATGCCGGCGAGATCGGTCCCCATCTGGTTTGCCCAGATGTTGAAGAGCCGCAGCTCGTCGCTGTTGGTGCCGCTCTCGTAACTGCCCTCGGGGCCGTAACCGCCCGGCAGGTACTTGACCAGGCTGTTGAACGTCCTCATCAACAACGTTTGCGCCAGCGGCTTGAGATCGCCGCCCGCCTTCGCGCGCGGGTTGTCGTCGTCGGTCGCGAACGCAGTGAAGACCGTGCCGGTCAAGTGGCCGCGCACGAAGTAGTTGCTGAGCTCACCGTCGTTGTAGGGATTGACCTTGACGTAAGCCTGGAACCAGTCGACCTGGCCATTGAGCACGGTGTAGAACTCTTGCCGCAGGTTGCCGGTGAATTCGACCGCCTCGCGGACCGCGTCGTACCCTTCGGCCAGACCGACGTTCACGCTGCGCATGGCGTAGCCGCTGTCGGGCTTGACCGACTGGACGCCACCCAGGAAGTTGCCGGTCTGCTCGTAATCGGGGCCCATGTACGAGACGAAGATCCACTGCCCCGCCGCCGGCGCGGTGGCGAACGTCAGCGTGCTGCCGCTGATCGTCGCGCCGGACGCGGTGTTGAAGCTGCCGTTGGCGACCGTCGCGTAGAACGTCGCGCCTGACGCCGGGTGCTTG
>DATMZL010000045.1:0-3991 GCA_035607075.1 Polyangia bacterium | reverse complement strand
CGCTGCTACCGCCGCGCCCTGCGCCTCCGTTACCGCCGGTCCCGCCACTGACGCCACTGACGCCCCCGGCGCCGCCACCGCCGGTGCCGCCGGCCGCTCCGCCACCGCCGCCCCCGCTGTCACCGGCGCTGGTACCGGCCGCCCCACTTCCGGTCGGATCATTGTTGCCCGTGCCGCCCGTATTCGTCCCGGTGCCGGCGCTTCCTGTGAAATCGTTGCCACCGATTCCCATGACGCTTCCGCCGAAGCCGCTGCCGCCGGCGCCGCCGCCGGCGGGCGCCCCTTGCGGTTCTCCAATCTCGCCCACGCAACCCGCGACCAGTTTGAGCGAGATGAGCGAGATGCCAGCGATCCAGCCGGCGCGCGTGACCCTGGGTGTGGCTGGCATCCCCTCTGAGTACCGGCAGCCCGGCGCGATCAGGCAGCCCGCGGCATTTTTTTGACGCGGCTCAGCCGTTGCTGCCCGATGCGATCACCAGGCACTGCATTCGCGCCGATGCGTCGTGCGCTTCAGCGCGCCGCGATCGGGATGCCCGTACGCGCGGCGTTCCCGCCCCACATGGGCCATCCAGTCAGCGTCTTGTCGCCGGTATCGATCGCGACCAGGCGGCCGTCTTCGGTCCCGACGTAGATCCACCCGTCCTCGACCACCGGCTGCGAGCGCACGGGGCCGCCCACCGCGAAGGTCTTTCGCACCTTCCCGCTCTGCGGATCCAGCGCCACCACCTCGCCCGCGAGCGTGGCGAAGAGAACGCTGCCGCCAGCGTAAAGCGGGGCGGTCCCGAGCGCACCGCCGGTCTGCGCCATGTTCCCTTTGATCTTGTGAGACCACATCGTCTTGCCGGTATCGGCGTTCGTTGCGATCACCTCGTCGCCCATCGTGTTCACGTTCTTGTCCGCGCCCGGGATCGCGAGCACGCGCGATCCCTGGTGGGCCTGCATCGTGTGCACGCTGCCCTTGCCGATGTTGGCCAGCGACGCCGCGGGCGCCGCCGCGGCGGGCGCGCCGCCGCTGAACCCGTTGGCCGCGTCGTTGGCCTTCCCTTGTTTCGTGTAGTCGGCGCGCGCCTGGACTGACGAGTCGAGATACTCCGCCGGCTTCGCCTCGGACTTGAACTTGGTCTGCGGGTCGTTGTCCACGGTTCCGACGATCATCTCCTGCGCGGCGCCGTGCTCCTTGTCGCCCCGCCGCGTGAAGACCATCGACTCGCGGCCTTTCTTGAACTCGACGACCGGCGCCGACGTGGCGCGCGCCTTGAGCGCGTAGCGAATCTTCCCCGTCGCCTGTTCCAGCTTCATCAGCGTGCCCCCGAACGTCGAGACGTAGACGAACTCGCCGGCGGCGACCGGCGACGACATCACGTCACTGTCGAGCCACTTCTGCCACTGCACCTTGCCGGTCCGCAGGTCGAACGCCGCCAGCACGTGGCTGGCGCCCGGCGGAACGGGTTTGCCGTCCGCGGTGCCCTGCGACGGGTACGACGTGAAGACGCGGCCGCCCGCGATCGTCGGAGCGCTCGTCAGGGGATCGCCGAGCCACCACGACCAGAGCTGCTTGCCCGTGGCGGCGTCGATGGAGAAAACCGTGCACGACTCCGTGTTGAAGACACAGACGCCCTGATCGCATACCGGGCTGGACGGTCCGTCGTCGTCGATGTCGATCGACCAGACCGGCTTCCCGGTCTTGGCCTCGAACGCGTAGAACTCCTTCGAGTGGAAACCGCCCGAGACGTAAACCGTCCCGTTGTAGACGGCCGGCGTCACGACCGGCGCCCGGCTGGGCAGCTGCACCACGAACCCGTTCTGGGTTTGCTTGGCGGTGGGGGCCCGGCGCTTGCTGACGTGACCCTTCCGGAACTGCGCGGTCGGTTTGCCGTACGCGTCGCCGTTCATCTTGAGGACGGCCGGCAGGATGTTCTCCCCGGGATCGCCGGGGCCCTTTTGCGGTGGGGTCGCACCGCCATTGGCGGCAAGGATCGCGGCGAGCAACGTCGAGATGCGCATGGAAGTCCCTCCGGGGCGGGCTTCGACGCGCGATCACGCCCAACGATCTCTGCAATGTGCAGCGGTCGATAGAACGGGCTCTATCGACGGTAGACGCGCGCGCCGCGTTGTGAAAGAGGGCGCGCGCGACAGGCGGTTACGCGCGCCTGCGCCGGGCATGGCGGCTGCAAACGGCGAGCGCCGCGCGCCGTCGGCGGTCGACGGCGATCCGGACCTTCACCAGGAGTCTTCCATGCTCGCGTTCGTATCCGCTTTCGTTCTGCTGTCCGCGACGCCCCCTGCCAACGACACCGGCGCCGCGCCTCGCGCCGACAGCCCCGACGTCCAGCTCGTCATCGGCAGCAACGTCGAAGCGCGCGCGGTCGTGCCGTTCAATGAAGGCCAGGAGCCCGGCGCCGGCGAAAGCGTGTACGCGTGGACGCAGCTCAAGGGCTTCGGCGACGACGCGGTCACGCAGGTGTGGACGCGCGACGGCGCCGAGGTCGCGCGCCACACGCTGGCGGTCAAGTCGTCGCGGCGCTGGCGAACGTGGTCGCACAATCGCGTGCAGGCGGGCGCCTACGAAGTGCGCGTGCTCGCCGCCGATGGACGCGAGCTCGCGAAGCAGGCCTTCACGGTCGGCGCGGCCGACGCAAACGGCGAGGAGTGAGGTTTGACCGACGTGATCCCCGTCGCAGGGTGACTTGACGCCCCCGGCCCTCATGCGCGACCGTTTCGGAAATGCGCGATGTTCGGGGGTTGGCGGTCGTTCTTCCGTCCATCGTGCTTGCCATCGTGTTTGCTGCGGCCTGCGGCGGCAGCGGGTCCAGCGCGGGCGCCCAGTTCTGTCACGACTGGGCGTCTGCGTTCTGCGCGAAGCTGTACGCGTGCACGCCCGCCGACATGCGCGGCGACGGGTTCCTCGGTGGTGCATCTCAGGCCGAGTGCACCGCCGGGTGGGCCAAGACCTGCACTGATGCGCCTCCCGCCGGTGTGACCTTCGACGTCAACTGTTCGGGAGGCGCGCACGTCAACAAGGTGGCGAAGGCGATGTGCCTCGACGAGCTGTCGACCGTCGCCTGCGAAGACTTCAACTCACCGACGTACGTGAGCGTGTGCAACCAGGTCTGTTCGTCTAGCGGCGGCGGCGGCGCCGGCGGCGCCGGCGGCACGGGCGGCGCCGGCGCGCCAACCGACGCGATGACGTTCTGCGAAGCGATCTGGAGAAAGGGCTGCCAGCTCGTGTTCGATTGCATTCCGGCGGATCAGCGCAGCGATACGTTCGCCGCCGACTTCGGCACGACGCTGGCGGAATGCCAGAGCAGCAAGACGGCGCAAGCGTGCGCGGGCGCCACCTGCACCCCTGCGTACGACCCGGTCGCCGGGAACACCTGCGTGGCGATCTATTCGGCTTACGCCTGCGCCGATCTGCTCAACGACGTGCCGGGGAGTTGCAACGTCGCCTGTCCCGGCGCGGGATCGGGCAACGCGGGAAGCTCCGGGGCCGGCGGGACCGGCGGTGCGGCGGGAACCAGCGGCGCTGCCGGCAGCGGCAACGGCGGCAACGGCGGCAACGGCGGCAACGGCGGATCGAGCGCGGGCGGGAGAGGCGGCACCGGCGGTACGGGGGGGACCTCGACAGTGCCGAATCTCGTCGTGAACGGAGATTTCTCGAACGGCCAGACCTATTGGGTCGTGACGCTGCAGGCCGGGTCGCTGGCCGGTCAATCCGTCGTGAACGGTCAGTTCTGCGTTCAGCTCGGCACCAACGCGACGGTGACGGTTGGCTGGCCGGGCGACTCGTCGCTGGCGATCGCGATCGGCATCGGGACCAGTTATCAACTTTCGTACGCGGTCCAGACGACGGCGGCGCTGGTGATGTTTCAGGCGAAGGTCGGCCTGGCCGTGCCGCCTTACACGTTGACCGACTTTCTCGTGAACGACATCCCCGGCACCGCGCTGCAGACCTTCAGCCATTCATTCACGGCGACGGCAGCCGACCCGCAAG
>DATMZL010001196.1:0-8576 GCA_035607075.1 Polyangia bacterium | reverse complement strand
TCGCGCGGCCGCTCACCGTCACGGGCCGCCCGCGCGCCAGCTTCGGGCGGGTGGTCAGGTTCTCGACGGCCAGCTCGATGTCGTGCACCCAGATCTCGGGCGTTCGCGGCGCGGTCATATCGCGATACAGGACCTCGCCGTCGCGGATCTCGACGCGGGCGACGCGCACCGGCGTCACTCGCTCCAGCGCGTCGCGCACGTCGGGAAGGCCGGCCGCTTGCTTCTCCTTCTTGTCGCGCTTGGCGATCGACATCTTCGGCTGATCGAGCCGCGCCCCTGCCGCCAGCCGGCCGTGAAGCAGCTCCCGCCAATCGACACGTACCGCGACGCGCTCGGCGTAGAACAACGGGTGCTTCCAGTCGTCACCCGGGTGCGGCACGATCTTGATGCGCCGGATCTGGTACCCCGGCGGGAACACCGTGACGTGAACGCTGTGAAAGTCGCCTCTGACGCCCTCGGCGTCATCCAGCGCCTTGCGCGTGTAGTGCGTCGCGACCGGATCGAGCAGCAAGCGGACGATCACCAGAACGGCAACGACGACGGCGGCAGCCACCAGCGAGCGACGCAGCCAGCGCGGCATGCCGTGCCCTCTCATCGATGCGCCCCTTGCGGTTCGCCTGAGATGCCACCCTTGGAACGCGCGGCCGCCGCCGCGCTGTCAGCGGCGCCTGGCGGGACCGCGCTGGGACGTTCGCTCTTGGGCGGCGGCGCCTCCCCGGGCGCACGCGCGCCGCTCTCCTTTCCGTCGGGCGCCGCGTGCTCGATGATGGCGTTCATCTCGCCACCCATCAGGAAAATGAAGCCGCTGATGTAGAACCACGTCAGTAGCACGATCACGCCGCCGATCGACCCGTAGGTGACGTTGTAGCTGCCGAAGTTGCCCGCGTAGACAGAGAAGCCCCAGGTACCGACGAGCCACACCAGCGTCCCGATCACCGATCCCGGCGTGATGAACTTGAACTTCTGCTTCACGTCCGGAAGCACGTAGTAAGCGAGCGCCGCGCACAACATCATCGCCAGCGCGGTGATCGGCCAGCGCAGCCAGCTCCAAACGATCACGTACTCGTGCGCGATGCCGACGTGACGCGCCAGCCAGAACCCGGCGCTGCCGCCCGCGGTGAGCAGCGTGATCGAGATCAGCACCAGCAGCGCGCCACCGATGGTCATGCCGAACGCGACCAGCTCGGTCCGCCACCACTTGCGCGACTCCTTGACGTCGTAGGCGAGGTTCAGCGTCTTCCGCAGCGCATCGACGCCGCGCGACGCCGAATACAGGGTCGCCAGCAGGCCCAGGGTCAGCAGCCGCGGCCGCTGGTTCTCCACCAGCCCGCGCAGGTGCGTGTCGATCAGCCCGACGGCCTGCTCGGGCAAGATCGCGTGCGCGCGCGCCAGGATCGTATCGACTGATCGCCGGACGTACGGCACGTAGGCCGTCAGCGTCGTCAGGAAGAACAGGAACGGGAACAGCGCGAAAACGAAGTAGTACGCCAGCGACGCGGCGCTGTCGGCGACTGCGTCATTCTCGTATTCCTCGTACAGGCGTTTCAGGAACGCCTTGAATCTCATCCGCCCGCCGCCCGGGAACCGCACAACCGCCTCGACGGTGAAAATAAGATCTCACACGTCCGAAGTAACCGCACAACCGTAGCTCAAGCAAAACATGGCTTCGTTGGCGCTGGGCGCGCCGCTTCCGCTCTCTTTTGGCGCACCCAATATTGAAGGGTGCTTGGCCAAATTCGTAGCCGCCGCACCGGCCGGTCCGACCGATCGGGCGCGCGACCGGGACCTTCTCGAGCGCGTCGCCCGGGGCGACGTCACCGCCCTGCGATCGATCTACGAGCAGCACGCGTCGCGGGCGATCACGATCGCCTACCGGATCCTGCGCAACCGCGAGGAAGCGGAGGACGTCGTGCAAGAGACGTTCCTGGAAGTGTGGCGGCGGGCGGGTCAGTTCGATCCCGGACGCGGCGGCGCCGTCGCGTGGGTGGTCACCATCGCCCGCAGCCGCGCCATCGACCGCTTGCGCGCACGGAACATCGCCGGAAGAACGATCGCAAGCGCCGCGGACGAAACCGTCGGGCTGCTGCCGGTGCCGCCGCCCTCGCCCGCAACGGAGGCGCAGCGACGGCGCGACGAGCAACGCGTCGCGGCCGCGCTCGGCACCTTGCCGCCCGCCCAGCGCCGCACCATCGAGCTCGCCTACTTCGAAGGCTTGAGCCAGAGCGAGATCGCCGCCAAGACCGCCAGCCCGCTCGGCACGGTCAAGATGCGCGTAAAGCTCGCCATGGCCAAGCTCGCCGAGCTCCTCGGGGACGAAAACACATGACCCATCGACACCAGCTGACCTGTGCCCAGTTCGTGGAGCTCGCGGATGCGTACGCGCTGAACGCGCTCGACGAGCTGGAGGAGCACGCGTGCGCGCGGCACATCGTCCGCACCGTGCATCACGCCGAGTGCCGGCAAGCGCTGGCGGCCGCGCGTGGCGTGCTGGATCACCTGGCGGCGGCGGTGCCCGGGGGCCCGCCGCCGGCCGGGCTGTGGTCGTCGATCGAGGCGCGTCTGGGGATCGGGTCCGGTTCAAGCAACGCCGAATGGTTGTGACTGGAAGGTGTCGAGCACCAGCGTCTGCAGGCGCCGGCGCACCAGGCCAAGCCCCAGCAGCGCGGTGATCGCGCAGGCGACCAGGTGGCCGACGACGGGTGGCCAGCCGATCGCGGCGCAGATCGAGGTCAGCGCCGTCACGCCGACGAGCAGACAGGTGCAGATGACGAACGCGTCGCGCCGCAGATCGAAGTAGGTCAGCAGCAGGACCTCGAGCAGCGCGAACACTTGCAGCCCCGCCCCCATCGCCGCCAGCCGGAACAGCGGCCCGGCGTCGGGCGACAACCCGACCGCGTGGACGATGCGCGGCGCCGCCGCGATCACCAGCGTCGTCGCGCCCACCTGCACGGCCACGGCGCCGCGCAGGATGCGCTTGGCCTCGTCGGAGATCCGCTCCGCGTACTGCTTCAGCTCGCGCAGCGACGCGCCCGCCTCCAGCTCGGCGTAGAAGCTGCGGAACCGCTGGTAGAAGGCGGTCTCGACCTGGACGTAGATCCACGCGAACGCGGGAATCACCGAGAACCACGCGACGGCGGCGATCGCCGCGTAGAACGCCGCCGCGTCCGCGCCCTTGATCACGTAGACGACGATCTTGTCCGCCCAGATCGAGACGTAGTACGCGAACGCCGACCAGGCGAGCAGCCGGTACTCGATGAAGGCGGGCCACACCCGCGCGCTCTCGTCGGTGGCGGCGGGCAGCGCCCGCGCGACGCCGCGCACCAGCAGCGCCAGCGTGAACACCTGGCCGATCGCGAACCCGAACAGGTAGCCGGCGCCGCCGGCCGCCGGCGCGGCGCGTTCGACGACCAGCGCGCCGATCAGGCTCATCGGCGCCCCGACGCCGAACGCGCGCAGCAGCACGACCGGTGACATCATGCCGCCGCCCACGGACAGCATCAGCCACTGCGCGCCGATGACCGCCGTCAGCGGCGCGCCCACCAGGGCCAGCGCGAGCGGCATGCGCAGCGCCCCGACCAGTACGATGCCGATCAGCGCGAAGCCGGTCACGGTCAGCGCCGCTGCGCGCCGCAACGGCGCGGCGATCCGCTCGACGTGGTGATCGTACAAACGATCGGCTGTGTAGCGGGATACGACGACGTGAACGGGCGCCGACAGCACGACCGTGACCGCGTAGACGACGGTCAGGAAGCGCTCGACGCCCGCGAAGTCACCGGTCGCGTGCCGCGACACCAGGCGAAGGCTGGTGAGCACCGCGGTCGTCAGCAGCCAGGGCGCGGACGTCACCGCCACGCCGGTCAGGTACGCGGCGATCGTCCCCGCCAGCGACCCGTGGTCGATCATGCGCTGGAGCTTCCATCCGATGCCAGCCATCAGCGGCTCTCGCCCCCCTCCGTGATCAGCGACGTGTAGAGCGCGCGGTAACGCGCCAGCATGTCCTTGCGTTGATAAAAAGCGGTGACGCGCTGGTGGCCGGCGGCGCCCATGCGCCAGCGCAGGCGGACGTCGCGCGCCAACCGCACGATCGCGGCTGCGGTCTCCTTCGGCGCGGCGACGCGCGTGACGATGCCGCTGGGTCCGATGCGGCGATCGTCGTCGCCGCGTCCCTCGATCATCTCGCGGCAGGCGCCGACGTCGGTCGCCACGACGGGCAGGCCCCAGGCGTAGGCCTCGAGGATCACCAGCGGTTGGCCTTCGCTGAAGCTGGTCAGCACGACCAGATCGAGATCGCCGTAGATGCGCGCCGGCGGCATCGGACCGACGAACTGGATGTTGCCGGAACGCCCGAGCCGCCCCACCAGCTGGCGGCAGCGCCCCGCGTAGCCCGGATCCTCCTCGGTCGGACCGATGACGCGCGCGTCGACGTCGACCGAATTCAGCGCGATGTCGCAGGCGCGGACGAAGGTGACGAGATCCTTGATCGGCACGACGCGGCCCACGAACCCGACGCGCAGGCGGCGGGCCGGCAGCGCGATCACGCCGCGTTCCTCGGCCGGCGGCGGCGGCGGCTCGGTCGCGGGCGGCACCGGCGCATGTTGCAGCGCGACGCCGTTGGGCACGATCTCGATCTTCTCGGGCGGGGCGCCGTCCGCGATCTGCTTCACCCGGTTGGCGTCTGACAGCGTGATGATGTGGCGCGCCTGCACGTAGGCGATGCGGGACAACGCGCGGAAGAACGACGACCACAGGCGGCGGAGGGGCGAGACGCGCGGCGCCCAAGAGTTGATAGACGAGCGCGGCTCGGCAATGCCGCCCGCCTCGTCGCGGATCCAGTCGGCGCGCGCCAGCTCCATGTCGCGCTCGCGCGCGTAGATGCCGTGCTCGGTGACCATCAGCGGGCGCCCGGTGCGGTGGCTCCACAGCGCGGCGAGCAGGCCGGCGTAGCCGGTCGCGACCGCGTGATAGCAGCGCGCCGGCACCGTCGGGGCGGCCAGCAAGCGCAGCACGGGCGCGAAGATCGCGCGGTAATGCCAGAACAGATCCAGAAACGGCGCGTCGGGCGCGACGCGTTCGGCGATCGTCGTCAGCAGCTGGAAGCTGGGACGGCCGTGAAGCAGCTCGGGCAGCGTGAGATCGTTGGAGGCGAGCGCGGCCAGGACGTCGGTGCCCGCCTCGCCCTCGACGTGCATGCGCTCGAAGCCCGCCAGCACGCGCGACGACGCCGGCCGCGCGTCGATCGCCACGCGCAAGGTGCGGATCTGTTCGCGCAGCGTCGCGCGCCCGGCGCCATCCAGGGGCGCCAGCGCCGCCTCCTGGCAAAACACGCGGTGCAAGGCGACGACGTTCGCAGGCAGCTGGTAGCGCGGCTCGCCGTGCGCGCCCGGGTACGAGCCGACGTACAGCACCGCGAACGTCAGCTCGGGGTGTCCGCAGATGACGTCGTGAACCCACGACGAGACGCCGCCCGACACGAACGGGTAGGTCCCTTCGACAAGCAGGCAGACGTCCGGGATCTCGGTAGCGGCGTCGCCGCGTTGCGAGCCGGCCGGCGCGGGATCGTCGCCCACGCCGAGCGCTGCGGCGACCGTGCTGTCAGCGACCGACATTGCGCACCTTCCTTGTCGCGGCGGCGCCCGGCACCTGCACCGGACCGACGCGGATCGATCCGCTGGCCGGCGGGACCGGCGGCACGCCCAGACGGCGGCGCGCGGTGAGCGGCGGCGGCCGGCGCGCGTGCGAATGCGCGCGGACCTGGTAGCTCGCGAGCGCCGAGGGCCCTTCCCAGGGCAGCGCGTGCGAGGCGAGCAGCGCTTCCTCGCGCAGCGAGAGCAGCACCGGGCGCGCGTCGACGCCCGCTGTCGGCAGCGCCGCGTCGATGCAGGCGAGCGCCGTGTCCGGGCGCAGCGCGCCGAGCTCGAGCTGCGACCGCCCGATCGCGACCGCGTCGCTCTGCGCGGCGTCCGCGCCGGCGAGCGCGTAATCCTCGCGCGCCTCCGTCGCCAGCGCGGGCACCAGCGCGGGATCGGCGACGCCGACGTCGATGGCGTGGGTGATCAGCTCGGCCGCCGCCAGCGCGGCGTCCGCCGCCGCCAATCCGGACGGGGCCGCCCCGCCGCCGGCCGGCTCGTTCGCGCTGCCGCGTGCGTTCGCGAGCGCGTCGCGGCACGCCGCCAGCCGCGCGTCGAACGACGCGGTCATCTCCTCGAGCGCGAGCGCGGCGTCGACGGCCAGATCCGGATCGGAAGCCCCCAGCGCCCAGCGGAGCAGCGCTACCGCGTCGGCGTCGGCGCGCCGGACCAGCGTCGCGATGATCGCCCGCCGTTCCTCGACCGTTCCCGACGACAGCGCCTCGCAGCTGGGCAGCGCGGCCGCCAGGCGGCCGAAGTCGGCGGCGGGCGCTTCCCCGACGAGCGCCGGCGCCAGCGCCAGGTCGGAGATCAGGCTGCCTTCGCCGTCGCCGTGCTCCAGCGCCAGCACCGCCAGCAGCGCGCCGACGACAGGCAGCGCGAACAGCAACGACAGCGCCAGCACCTTCTCGCTGGAGCTGAGCCTGCGCAGCAGCGCGACAGGCAGCAGCGCGCCGATGTGAAGGATGCCCGCCGCGGCGAGCGTCCACGGCTCCTGGACACCGACAAGCAGGCCGAGGCCGACCAGATCGATCAGGCTGGCGGCGATCCACGCCGCGACCGGTTGCCGCTGGGTGTTGGCGTCAGGCATTGGCGCTTGAAACGCCCGGCTCCAGCTCTTCGGCGGGCTCGCCGTCGTCCTCCTCGTTTTCCGCGCGCGACTCGGCGCCGGCGGGCGGCGCGCAAAGCGCGGGCGCGGCCCAGTCGGCGATGACCGCCAGGTCGCGCAATGCGGCCATGCTCGAACCGCCGCCGGGAACGCCGCGCGCCGCCACGACGCCGCGCACGTTTCCCTCCCCGTCGGTGAGGGGCGCCGCGATGTCGCTGTCCGTCGGCCCACCCTCGGCGAGCTCGATCGCGCGCGTGGGCTGACCGCTGGTCAGCGCGGCGAGCGCGGTCCGGTCGGACGCCTCGCGGTTCCAGATGCCGATCTCCGCCAGCGGTTGCAGCTGACCGTCGGCCGACAGCTCGATCGCCGCCGCGCGCGCGCCGATCCGCGCCGTGATCAGCTCGATCGCGGCCTGGGCCGCCGCCTCGGCGTCGGAGCCGTGAAGACGGCGGGCGATGTTGCGCAGGAACGTCAGCGACAGATCCAGGCGATCGGTGCGCGCGCGCAGCGCCAGCGCGGCGCGCCGCAGATCCGCGATCGTCGTACTGTCAGCTGCCGCGCGCCGTTCCAGCTCCGCGACCTTGCCCGCCAGCGCGCGCTCGCGGCGTTCGTTACCCGACGCGATCCAGCCGACCAGCACCGTGCCGGCGAGCGCACCGAGCTCGATCGGCATCGCCAGCGTGTCCAGCACGCGCCCTGCGCCTTCTGGGCTGACGACCGCCAGCGCACCCCAGGCGATCGGAATGACGATCGCCAGCCCGCGCGTGCCGTAGCGCGCCGCGATCACCAGGATGACAAGCCACACGGGATGCGGATCGATGATCTGCAGCCCGAGATACGGAACGCCGCACGCGGCGGCGATCGCCAGCATCGCCGCGACACCGACGGCGGATTCGATCACGCAAGCGCGCGTCGTCCTGGATACACCGCTAGATATCTGCATGGAACGTCAACCATCCGATGTGCAGCGTGCCGGGCAGCCCGGTCGCGGTTTCGTGGGCGAGGTCGTAGCTGGCCTGCAGCCGCATCCACCAGGACGCGGCCCATATGAAGGCGCCGCCGCCCTGAGCGAGGACGTGATTCTGCGCGTTGTCGTAACCGCCGCCGCCGTGGATGTCGAAGCCGATGCGTCCGCCGGCGAGCGCCTTGCGGATGATCAGCGTTCCGTTGTCGATGGACGCGCGCGGCGCCAGCGCGATGCGGAAGTCGGGCTCCGCGTGGGTGACGAGCTCGTAGTGCCGGTAGGCGAGCACGCCCGCGTCGTTGAGGTACACGCGGCGTACGAGCCGTTCGTCCAGCGCCTCGGCGCGGACGACGCGCGCCGGCTGCGCCCAAAGGTTGAAGTCGATCCCGCCCCAGACCAGCAGCTGATTGGCGGTCGGCTTGTCGGGCGTTCCCTGCGCGCTCAACGTCAGCTGCCGCGCCTGCGCGCCGGTATCGAGCATGACGACGCGACTGGTGGGAAAGAGGTAGAGGTGCCCGGTCCCGCCCGTCATCGTCCCGCCTTCGTGCACGGTGATCGGCGCCTCGTTCCACTGCTCGTTCAGATAGCCGAGCACGTCGACGTGCGCGTACTTCCAGATGTTCGAGGCCACCTCCGCCTGTGCGCCGAGCTGGAACCCGTTGCGTCCCGCTAGCTGATTGACGCCGCTCGCGTCGGTGCCGACCTCGGTCAGGTACCGCACGTCGCCGCCGATGAGCAGAGACGTTTCGGGGCGCAGGCCCAGCAGGAGCTGCGCGCCGAGCCCCGTCACCGTGCCTGACTTCGCGAGCACGTCCTGCCCCACGACCTGGTTGGCGTGCCAGTCGGTCGAATCGTCGTGCCACGCCGTCACGCCCAG
>DATMZL010000061.1:0-11884 GCA_035607075.1 Polyangia bacterium | reverse complement strand
AGCGCCGGCTGGTCGTAGGCGGTGCACAGCTTCGTCCCGACGCCCCACACGCCGATCGCCGCACCCTCGGCTTTCAGGCTCTGGATCAGGTGCTCATCGAGATCATTCGAAGCAACGATGATCGCGTTCGGGAAACCCGCCTCGTCGAGCAGCTTGCGCGCCTGCACGGACAGCCAGGCGAGATCGCCGGAGTCCAGCCGGATGCCGACGAGCTCCTTCCCGCGCCGACGGAGATCCCGCGCGACCGCGATTGCGTTATGCACGCCCTCCAGCGTGTCGTAGGTGTCGACCAGGAAGACGCAGTTGTTCGGCATGACGTCCGCGTAGGCCTGGAACGCCTCCCGCTCGGTGTCGAACGACATGACCCAGCTGTGCGCGTGGGTGCCGCGCACCGGGATGCCGAAACATTTCCCGGCGAGCACGTTCGACGTCGCCGCGCATCCCCCGACATGCGCGGCGCGGCTGGCGGCGAGGGCTCCGTCCCGGCCTTGCGCGCGACGAAGGCCGAACTCGAGCACGGAGTCGCCTTGCGCCGCGAGACAGACCCGCGCCGCCTTCGTCGCGACGAGCGTGTCGAAGTTGATGATGTTGAGGAGCGCCGTCTCGAGCAGCTGACACTGCAGGATGGGGCCCTGGATTCGCAGCAGCGGCTCGTGGGGAAAGACGACGGTCCCTTCCGGGATCCCGTGCACGGTGACCGCCGGGCGCAGCTCGGCGAGGTAGTCGAGAAAAGCCTTCTCGAAGAGGCGTCCCCCGTCGTTGCCGGTCAGACCGCCCAGGTATTCGAGGTCGTCAGGCTGAAAACGAAATCCTTCGATGTAATCGATGACCGGCGCGAGGCCGCACGCCACCGTGTAACCGCTCCCGAATGGTGCCTTTCGAAAGAACAGGCTGAAGACCGCTTCGTCGTCTGCGCGCGCCGACTTCCAGTACCCGTAAGCCATCGTGAGCTGGTACAGGTCGGTGAGCAGAGCCTGCTGGACCGCGGTCGCCATGGTGTAGTTTGTACACTAACTGACCCCGCCCGTCAACGGCGCCGCAAACGGCGCGTCCGTCACTGACAGGGCAGCGTGGTCGAGCCTGACGGGACGCCGGTCAGCGTCGTGTTCGTCAGCTTGATGCCCGCGGCGGTCTTGCACGTGCCGTTCGTGCCCGTGAGGTGCACGTTGTTCAGCGCGATGCTGCTGAACGGCTTGGCGGCGAGGCCTATGAACTCGTACACGGGCGCGGTGCCGGTGGCGGTGATGTTCTGGATGGTGACGTTCTTGACCGTCGGCAGCAGGTTCGTGTTGTGGGGCGGGATGCTCGACGAGCCGTAGTTGGTGGTGATGTCCAGCGCGTCCTTGCTCCAGCCGATCGTCAGCGTGTCGTACCAGAGGTTCGACACGGTGCCGCCGCGGCCCGGCAGCGTCTTCACGTACACGGGGCGCTCGACGCCCTTGAAGGTGTTGCTCTTCACGTAAACGTTGTTGACCCCGCCCGACATCTCGCTGCCGATCACGGCGCCGCCGTGCCCCGTGCTGGAGGTGTTGTTCTGGATGACGATCCCCTGGCTCGGCTTCGCCACCGCGATGCCGTCCTCGTTGAGGCCCGACTTGATCGAGATGTTGTCGTCGCTCGTGGAGAACGTGTTGTTGGAGATGAGCACGTTCGTCGACGAGTCGGGGTCGACACCGTCGCCGTTCGAGCCGCTCGGATTCGAGGTGATGGTGGCGTTGCGGATGATGACGTTCGACGAGTAGAGCGGGTGGATGCTCCAGTACGGTGGGTTTGCCGTCTTGACGCCTTCCAGGAGGAAGTTCGTGCACTTGTTGCACTCGATCATCGTCGGGCGCAGCCCGCCCACCACGCCGGACGTCGGCGGCGCCGGAATCGGGCTCAACACGCCCGAGCTGTTCAGCTTCGAGATGTAATAGTTGTAGACGTTCTGGTCTTCGGTCTTCTGCGTGCTCTTCCAGCCCCACCACGCCGACCCCTGACCATCGATCGTCCCGGTGCCTGAAATCGCGACGTTCGTCGCGCTGAGCGCGTAGATGAACGGCGACCAGTTGTTGACGTCCAGCCCCTCCCAGCGCGTGAGCACGACCGGCTTGTAGTCGTTGAAGGTCTGGCTGAACTTGATCGTCGAGCCCGACTCGAGGTGCAGCTCGATGTTGCTCTTCAGCGTGATGGCGCCCGTCAGCCAGGTCCCGGACGGGACGTCGATGACCCCGCCGCCCGCCGCCACCGCCGCCGCGATCGCGTTCTTGAACGCTGTGGTGTTCAGGGTGGTGCCGTTCCCGACGGCGCCGTAGCTGGTGATGTTGAAGATGTTGCACGGGATGGTGGGCGGCGTGAACGTCACGTTCCCCCAGGGCGCCGCCACCGTGACCGGCGTGGTGTTCCGCCAGCTGCACGTCCCGACGACCGGATCCACAACGGTGGTGACGTCGTCCGCCGGCTCGTCTCCGACACACCCGGCGATCAACACGACGGACGCTCCGACCAGTGACCGTCCCACGCTGCGCTGGCTCCTCATCGCGGACCTCCCTTTTTTTGCGAAGGGTAACTATAGAGGTCCGCGTAGAACGACCCCAAGGCGATTCGCCGTCAGCCTGTCTTTTCTGACACGCGCGCTCAGCGCTGAGGTCGATACGACAGGTAAATGACGCCGTGTCAACGTGATCCGCCGGTCTGCACCAGGGGTACGTCCGACGGTCGCTCATCCAAGCTGAAGCTCATTCTCGCCTCCCTTAAGAGGACGACGAACGAGAGGGGGCGCGATCGACATGGGATTGACGCCGCCGGATCGTCGTCCCCATGTTCTGACTGCAGGACCCGGATAGAAGTGGTGAGCGGAAGCGACACGGCAGGAGTTTCGGCGGTGCCCCCAACCGCGATGAGGCGTCAGTCCGGACGGACGGTGGCCGGCCTCCTCGTCGTGGTGCTGCTGTCGCTGGGCGCCGCCGTCGGTGGCCGGGCTCTTCGACCGTCCGAATCGCCGCGGCTTCTTCCCGTGCCGCTGATCTCGCAAGCCCGGCCGTGGAGCTGTGGCGCAGCGTCGCTGATGGCCGCTCTCGTCTATTTCGGCGTGTTCGACCAGGCGGAGTCCGTGCTCGACGCCGATCTGCGCGTGACCCCGGAAGACGGAACCAGCGTGCCCAGCATCGTCGGCGAAGCCCGCCGGTTCGGCCTCAAGGCTGAAGCGCACACGGAGCTGACGCTCGATGAGCTCGGCCGCGACGTTTCGCGCGGCGCCGTCGTCATCGTGGCCATCCAAGCTTGGCCGACGGACAGGATCGCGGACTGGCGTACCGACTGGGAGGACGGGCACTACGTCGTCGTCGTCGGGTTGTCGAACGACCGCGTCTACGTGATGGACCCTTCCGTTCGCACCGGATACGCGTACCTCAGCCGGAACGACTTCCTGACCCGATGGCACGACTACGACTTCGACGGCGATCGGCGCGTCGCCTGGAACCGGCTCGGGATCATCATTGAGGGTGGCACGCCGCTCGGTCGCTACCCGGCAGACGCGATCCCGGTCGAATAAGCGGCGATCAGGGCCTCAGAGGAGGCTCCAGTCGAAGTTGAGCCGTCCGACCAGCTTGCCGTCCGAGATGCGAAACACCCTGACCCCGTCGGAGGCGCCCACGAAGCCGGAGTTAGCGATGTATTGCCCGTCGGGCGAGAAGGCGACAATCTTCGATGCCGCTGACAGGTTGAGAGTCTGCACCGGCGTCCCGTCGGTGCGCCAGATGGTCAGCGACAGTGCAGATTGCGTCGGCTCGCTGAAATCGATGATCTCGGTCGCGCACAGATCGCTCCACGATGAACACCAGAACGATGCGTCCCCGTTCGGATTCGTGCCGTGCGGTTCCGTCCCCGGGATCCCTGGCCGTTCGTCGAGCAGCGTCCCGTCGGCCGACGACCAGAACGCCGTCGACGGTGGACACGCCCCCGGCTCGGGACCGCACGGTTGATCGTCGGGCGGGCCGATGAGCCCGGCCAGCCGCCCGTCCGCCGTCATCGTGAGGGCTTGCAAGTGCCCCGGCAGATCGACGGCGAAGACACTCGCGCCGGTCCGCGCGTCCAGCGCCTCGAGGCGCAGCGGCGCTTCGCTCTGAATGAACAGTGAGGTCCCGTCCGGCGAGAAAACCGGCTTCTGCGTCTGCGACGGGACGTCCCTCGTCCAGAGCGCCTGACCCGTGGCGACGGCGAAGACGGTGAAACGGTAACCCCAATCGCCGGGCGGGATGGAAGGGTCCGCGTTCACCGAACAGGAGTAGACGAGATCGGCGTGCGGCGACAGCTTGAGCTCGACCACGCCTTGCATACGACCGTCCGGTGCCGGGTCGTCGGGATGGAAGGTGTTCAGCGTCTCGCCCGTCTTGAGGTCGAACACCGCGATCGTACTCGGCTGCTCCGCCTCCAGCGCCGGAAACGACACCGCCGCGGTGTGCCCGTCCGCCGACACGCTGTACCGATACACCTCGATCGTCCTGCTGACAGGCAGCCCGTCGAAGGGGATGGTCCTCGTCTCGCGATTGAGCGTGGTGTTGAACACGTGAATGCCGAACGCCATGAACGTCAGCAACGAACCGTCAGCGTCGTAGGCGATCGTGTCGACGGGCGGGGGACCGTCGAGATTCCCGCACCCGGGCGCCAGGCCGAGCGCGGTCAGCAGTCCAAGCGTCGCGATCCGTGTCGTCGTTGTCATTGTCGTCTTCCTCCGACGTCCTTTACCCGCGGGCGCATGAAAAGCGGAAGCATCGACGTCATCGCCTGAACACCGGGCCCAGCGAGGCACGGACCTCTGGGGTCACCGTGAATTCGTTGTCGGCGCGCACCAGCTCCACGCCGCCGCTCCAGAGGAATCGGATCGCCAGCCACCGCCAGAGCGGCAGATCGACGGCGAGCGCGGCGGACGCCGTCGGCGCGAGGCCCGATCGCTCGGCGCCGTAGCCGGGACCGAGCTGCTCGGTGATCGCGGCGACGCCCAGGCCGACTCCCAGCTGCAGATCCGTGACGCCGAACGGAAACCGGCGCAGGCCGAACGCAGTCAGCGTCCACCGGCGCAGCGCGTACGGGACGCCGTAGACGCCGCCGTCGGTCGCGCCGTAGCTGATGTGCGGCCCGACGGTGAACGCGCCGAGGCGCCGAAAGTAGCCGAGCCCCAGCTCGGGCGTCCCGCGGATCGCGCCCGGGCCCAGCCCCGACAGCGCGAGGTCGACGGCGACCTCGTGGCGTGGCGCGAGCTGCACGCCCTTCGCGAATGCCAGCTCGGGCGCGACCTCGCGGAACGCGGACGCCTCGACGGCGGCGTCGGCGCCCGACTCGGGCCGCAGCGTCACCTCCGCCAGCCAGGCGCGGCGCCCTTCGCGCGCGACGACGCGGTAGCGGCCGCGCGGTAGCACGAGGCGCACGCGGCCCTGCGGCTGCGCGGCCACCTCCGCCATCACCTCGTCGGCGGCGGTGCTGACGACGTAGACGCGCCCCTGCCCCGGCGGGAACGACAGCGCCTGGCGATCGCGCCCTATGCGCGTGATGACGAGATCGCCCGTGCCCGACAACCGGTACTCGTACGACGGGTGCTGCGGGCCCCACACGCTGGGCAGCGTCGCCGCGAGGGTGTGGCTGTACGCGTACTGGTACGCCTCCGCCAGCGTCACCGCGCCGTTGCCGTCGCGATCGCCGGCGCCGCGCAGCGCGGACAGGACGTGGTGCGTGAAGTACGAGCCCTCGATGTCGCCCGATTCCTGGGCCAGCTCGCTGGCGGTGCCGGCGGCGATGATCGCCGCGCCCTGAACGCGCGGCGGCTCGACGGTGTCCAGCGCGTAGCCGGGCGCGGGCGCGCCGCCCTTCGGGCGGACGGCGCTGCCGGCGTAGCAGGCGTCCAGCAGCGCGACGCGCACCGCCGCGCGCGAGTGCTCGAGGCGCGCGCGCAGCTCGTCGAACGGGAACCGCCCGGATCCCATCAGCAGGCCCTGGCCGTCGGCGTGGCCCGAGTAATAGAAGACGACCTCCAGGTTCGGATCGCGCGCCGCGAGCACGTCGGTCTCGGCGAGCGCGTCGCGCAGCGCCGCCGGGCTGGGATCGCGCAGCTGCTGGACGCGGTTGAATCCGCCCAGCTCGCGCAGCACGGCGCTGACCCGATCGGCGTCGCGCTGCGCGTAGCGCAGGGGCGCCTGCCCGTCGGCGACGCCGGCTGACGCGACGATCGCCACCCGACCGGCGATCAGCAGCGAGCCGAGCTGGGCGGCGAACGTCGGAAGCAGCGCGACGCTCACGGCGCTGGCGCCCCCGCGCGTTTGGGCAATACGATCCACGCCGTCGTCACCGACACGCCGTCGATCCGATCGACTGTCGTCCGCGCGCCGGCGTTCGCCTCGGCCACCGCGCGCACAGCATCGACCGACAACGCCGCCGCGGACAGCACGACGAACAGGCGCTCCGGACCGGGCGCGGCGTCGAGGCGAATGCCGCCGTCCAGCGGCTGCCCCGGCGCGGGCAGCACGACGCCGGCGGCGCCCGCGAGCGGATAGAACGGCGTGTACCGCCCCGTCCCGTCGACGCTGCCGACGTGAACGAAGCGCGCGTCCGGCCGGACGGGCAGCGGCGTGAAGCGCAGCTCGTCGCCGGGCGCGACCTCGTCGCCGGGCGCGAGCCCGAAGACCGTTCCCGCGCGGCGGCAGGCGATCGCGATCGGCGGCCTCCCCTTCGGGCCCACGTACGGGAGCGGCGACGGCGCGGGGCCCGGCCCGCGGGCGGCGATCATCAGGACGGCCGCGCCCAGTCCGGCGATCAGCGCCGGCACCCCGAGCCAGGCGCTGCGCCACCGCACGCGCGCGCGGCGGCGGGCCGCGATGCGCGTCCACAGCACCGGCGCCGTTTCATCGAACGACGCTCGATCGGCGGCCCGCGCCGCCAGCGCCGCCTGGCAGCGCGCGCAGCCTTCGACATGACTGTCGATCGTCTGGGCGCCAGCGGGACCGCCCGCGCCGTGGAGCGCGCGGTCATCCAGCGCGAACTGAGAAGGACACTCGCTTGCTTGCGTTGCGTTCATCGCGACCCCTCTTGCGGCGACGGCACGAGATCGGCGCCGAGCCGCATCCGGCCCAGGCGCTGAAACCGCGCCAGACAGTTGCGCACCGTTCGATCCGAGACCTGGGCGACCTCGGCCGCCTCGGCATGTGTCATTCCGTCGAGGTGCACGTACACGACGATCGCCTGCGTGCGCTCGTCGAGATCGCGCAGCAGCTCCCAAAGCGACCGCGTCTCGGGCGCCTCCGTCACGGTCGCAGGCGCCAGCAGTCGATCGGCCTCGCGGCGCGCCTTCCCGTCGCGCAGCGCATTCAGGCAGAGGTTGGTCGCGACCCGGTACAGCCAGCCGAGCAGCTCCCGCCCGTTGCGCAGCCGGGCCCGCCGATCGAAGCAGCGGACGAACACCTCCTGCGTGACGTCGCGCGCCGCCTCCGCGTCGCGCAGGATGCGGGCACAGCGCCCGAATACGGCGGCACCATACGTCTTGAACGCGTCGGCGACGGCGTCGTCATCCATGCCGACCGGTAGTACACGCCAGCCCCCCGGAAGCGGAAAGCTAAAATGCGGTCACGCGGCGCCGGCTTTCAGGGCGACGGCCGGCGCACGCGGCAGGTGGACGGTGAACGTGGTCCCGTTCTCGGCGGTCGAGTCGACGTCGATCGTGCCGCCGTGAGCGAGAACAATCTGCTCGACGATGTAGAGCCCCAGACCGAGGCCCCTCGGGGATCGGTCCTCGAGACCGGCGCGCCGGAAGGGCTGGAAGAGGACCGACCTCAGCTCCGCGGCGATCGGCGGCCCGACGTTGTGGACCCTCAGCGTCACCTCGCGTTCGCCGCCCTCGACGGAGATCTTCACCGCCGTTCCGCGCTCGCCGTAAGTGATGGCGTTGGACACCAGGTTGGAGACCGTCTGCGCCATGCGCGCGGGATCCCATTCGCCGTGCGCGTCGCCGTGCGCATCGAGCTCGATCGGTTGGTCCGGCCACGCGACACGCACCTCGTCGACGGCGTCGCGCGCGATCTCGCCCAGATCGGTCGCCACGGGCGTCACCGAGAGCTTGTCGCGCGACCGCATGCGCGTAAAGTCGAGCAGCGTGCCGATCATCTCCGCCATGCGGCCCGCCGAGCGCCGGATCCGCAGCGCCTGGTCGCGCCCGGCCGGCGACAGGTCCCCGCGATGCAACATGAGGTCCACGGCCATCACAATCGCGGTCAACGGGTTGCCGAGGTCGTGGCTCAGGATTCCCATCATCTTTTCGCGAAAGCCCAGCTCCTCCGTCAGCTGCTGCCGCATGCGGTGCTGCTCCGTGAGATCGGTCGCCGCGCCGATGAGTCCCACGACGTTTCCGCCCCGATCGCGTCGCGGCTCGATCGTTTCGCGGTAGTGCCGCAGCTCCCCCGAGCCGAACGTGGCGTCCATCTCCCGCTGGACGCTCTCGCCAGCCTCGACGACGTGCCGCTTGAACGTCGTCAGCATCGCCGCTTCGTCGGGCGGAAACGCCTCCTCGTGGGTCCTACCCACCATTTCGAAGGGCGACGACGGGTGATACGCCCACACGTAGCGAAGGGACGCGTCCTGCTCGAACACCGAGGTCTGCGCCCCGGCCAGCGCGACGCGAAAGCGCTCCTCGCTGGTCTTGAGATCTCTCATGAGCCGCGCGTTCTCGAACGCGTGCGCGGCGTGCAGGGCCAGCTCCTCGGCCAGCGCCGGATCGTCGCGGCCGTATCGGCGCCCCGACTCCGTCGTGTAGGCGCAGGTACCAATGCCGATGATCTGTCCGCGCGTGGCCAGCGGGACGACAATGAGCGAACGGATCCCCACCTGGGACAGCAGGCGGTGATAGTCGTCGTTCGGGGCCAGCTTGCGCAGGAGATCGTCGGTCACCTCGGCGAGCAGCTGAAACCCGCCGTTCAGGAGCTCCTGCCAGAGTGGGTGGCGATCCCAGGTGGGCGTGAGGCGCATGATCGCGTCGCGCAACGGGGCCTGCGACGGATCGCGCTGCGCCACGTACGTCCGCCGGATCCGGCCGTCCTCGATCAGATTCACGCTGCACCAGTCGGCGAGCTCCGGAATCGGCACCTGGGCCAGCGACTCGGCCAGCACGTCTGGATCCGACATGCCAACGAGCGCGCTCAACTTGGTGAGGAGCGCCAGGCGCACCTCTGCCAGCTTGCGATTGTGGATGTCGCGAATCAGCACAGCCACGGCGGCCACCGAACCGTCGGGCCGATAGACGGCGTCGAACTGGCTTTCCTTGGTCCGTCCCAGGATCTGCATCTCGACCGCCTCGTGCGTGCGCGCCATCGCCTCCAGCCGGTCGACCGGGCAGCCGACCAGGAACTCGGAGGACACGCCGATCTCCGCGAACGTTCGGCCGATGATCTCGTCACGGTTGACGCGCGCGAGCTCGTGCAGGCGCTGAAACGCGCGCAGGTTGCAGTAGAGGATCCGCCCGTCGGGCGCCAGCAGGACGACGTTTTCCTTCACGTCATCGAGCAGCGCGCACAGGCGCTGGTTCTGCTCGCGCAACCGCTTCCGCTCCGCCTGTCCCGCCCACTTGGCCAGGATGCCGGTCTCGTCGGCCGAGGCTTGAAGATGGTGTTGCTCGATCTGCCCGAGCAGGTAGCGCTGCACCAGCTCGCGATCGACGAGCTCGAGGGGTTGTTCCGCTGTCGGCGTCAGCCGCGAGCACGGCTGCGCCGGATCGTCCACGCCCCCATGGCGCAGCACCTGGATCGCCTCCTCCACCAGGGCCCTCAGGCGTTCTCGACGTTGACGAGCGCCCACCACATCGGCCGGTCCGCCGATCCCCGCACAGCGCGCGAGCTGGGCTGCCAGCTGATCCCTCGTGCCGTCGAGGACATCCGCGAGCATGACTTCCTCCACTACGAGTCTGGCGCCCGCTCCACGGGTGTCAAACCGCGAGCAACAGGTTGCGGCGCTACCTGATCCTGAATTTGTGAGCCGGCAACCGATCGTCGCGGCGCCGCGCCGGCGACCGAGCCACATCGGGTCCGCTGCGTCCGCTGACGGGCATCGACCGTTCGATGGCGCGGCGGTATTCTGGCGACGCGTGTGCGGTACTTCCTGTCGCGGCATCGCCTGGGCGTGCATCACGTTGATCGCGCTCTTGGCTGCGTGCACGAGCAACAAGCCGGCGCCGAAGGGTGCGTACGGCGAGCTTTGCGCCGGCGCGGAAGACTGCGCGGCGGGGCTGTTTTGCGCGTCGGTTTCCGACTCCAAGTTCTGCACGGTCACCTGCGCGACCAACGGTGACTGCCCCGTCGGCCCCAACGGCGCATACCTCGAGTGCGGCGTGCTCGCCGACGGGTCAAAAGCATGTCTCCCGGGGTGCTTCATGAGGTCCCCGTTGACGGGGTTTGCATGCATCGACGGCGTACCGACCTCCTGCGAAGTCCTCGGCGACGAGCAGTGCGAGCAGTGCGGGTGCGCTGCCGGGATGACCTGCCTGACGGGTAAGGGATGCGTCCCGAAGAGTGACGTGGGTGGACCCTGCGACGCCGACGACGACTGCGTCAGCAACAACTGCAGCGCGTTCGCGGGCGTCTGTCGCGTGCCGCTCGGAACGCCGTGCTCGACGAGCGACTGCGACTATTGCCTGTCCGGCTGGTACTGCAGCCGCGAATGCAACCTCTTGCACTGCGAGGGCGGCTACTGCCTGGGTGAGGTCGATGGCGTGGGCCAGCCCACGGGTGTGTATTACTGCCTGCCGGCCTGCGATCCGAATGTTCCGGGCGCCTGCCCTGGCACCCAATGTCGCTCGAACACGGAGGCCCAGATCTCCTACTGCGAGTGCGGCTCGTACACGTCATGTCCGGGGATGCAGGCGCCTCGCGCGGTCGGTCAACCGTGTCGCAGCGACGACCAGTGCTCGGCCCCCGCCTTCTGTCTGGGCAGCGGAGGCGATGTCGGGGGCTACTGCTCGGTGGGTTGCACGACATCCGCCGAATGCGGCGCGGGGCTCGCCTGCATCGCCACCGCGCCTTGCAGCCCCGGTGCGACATGCGCCGGACAATGCCGCCCAGCTTGCACGGCCGCCGCTCCGTGCGCGTTCGGCGTGTGTGATCAGCGGACCGGCACCGACGGCGCCTCGACCAACGTCTGCGTCATTTAGCGGCGGCCGCGGCCCACGCGGGCCACGACGCGAGCTGGTCGACGCCGGACGACGCACAGCCCGTCGGGCGTCGTCGTGCCGTCGCGGCGCGGTCAGTTCGAATGTATCGTGGGCCCGGTGGCCGCCGGCGTGAATCGTTCGTCGTTCGTCGCGTACGAGAAGCGCGGGCGCGCGACGCACTACATCTCGAAGTCCGGCCACCGGATCGAGGTGACTTGCTCCGGATCGGATCGACGGCTCGGGGCGTGCGTGTTGCTCGTCGTCATCAACTACGCGCTGTTCGCCCTCGACGGTTTCCGCGACGGCGAACTGAGCTTCGGGGCGATCTACAGCTCCGCGATCATCCTCGTGCTGTCACCCGTCTGGTGGCTGGCGGCGATGACGCTCTGGCGGCGCTTCCGGATCGACATCGATCGCGACCGCATCGTCTTGCGCGAGCGGACGTTGGTCCCGTGGGGGCGCACGATGGTCCGGCCGCTCGGAGAGTTCCTGGGCATGTCGACGAGGCCGGGCTTCCTCGGACGCTCGCGCTTCTTCTTCGAGTTCGCGCCCCGGCCTGGCTGGCTGGCGCCCACCCTGTGGGTTTCCGCAGACCAATTCGAGGCGATCCGGGGTTGGATCTGGAACGCCGCAAAGGAGATGGCGGACGGCCCGCCCGTGTTCGCCGCCCAGGAAGACGACGGCGAACGCGCGGTGATCGGCTCCACCGACCTGGGACCCGGGCTC
>DATMZL010000817.1:0-3390 GCA_035607075.1 Polyangia bacterium | reverse complement strand
GGCGGCACAGGCGTCGCCGGTACAGGTGGCTTCGCCGGAACGGGCGGCATCGGCGGCACGAGCGGCACGGGCGGCGTGGCGGGTCAGCCGAGCTGCGGCGACCCCGTGGGCACGCGACCGCCGCTGGTTGCGCCTCCGTCGCTCGCCCTCTGCACCGAGTACACCAGCACCGATCCGGGCGCGGTTTGCAACAAGACCACGAACGCCAACAACCCGTTCATGAGCGACATCGCGGTGTCGCCTGACGGGCAGTATATGGCGACGGCGGGCAGCCACCGGACCAACGTTGGCAGCGCGGTCGACAACGCGAACGATCGCGTGAGGATCTGGCGCCTGGTCGGCAGCACCCCCACGCAGTGCGCGGCGATCGCCCCCAAGGTCGCCGGTACTGGGCCCGCATACGTCGCGTTCTCGCCCGACGGCCAGTACCTGGCGATCGCGTGGCGCAAGGACTACGTCTACGTCTACAGCGTTCCTTCGTTCACGCTCGTCGGATCGATCCTCAGCTCGTACGGTCCGCTCTTCGGCGTCGGCTTCTCGTCCGACAGCCAGACCGTGTTCAGCATCGACTACGACGACGTCGCCTACGACGGCGTGCTCTACGCCGATCGTCTCGACGGCACCCCGATCACGACCCGCACGCTGGGCGTCGATCCGGATGTCCTCGCGGTGTCGCCCGTGATGGGCATGGGGAACGTCACGACGCTGGCGGTGGGCGGGTACTTGGGCGACGCGGGCGTCTATACCTTCAACGGGACGACGCTCGCGGGTCCGACGCTGATCACCACCGCGACCGGCGCGGCGACGTGGGCGCTGCAGTTCAATCCCAGCGGCAACTTGCTGGCGGTCGGCACCGACGACGGCGTGGTTCGCTTCTGGAACATCCCGCTGACCCTCACGACGCCGACGGGAAATCCGATCACGGTCACGCCCGGATCGACAGTCGTCGGGTTGTCGTTCTCGCCGCTCGGAAGCCACCTGGCGGTCGGCTTCGACTACGAGGCCGACATCTTCAACGTGACGACGCGCGCCTTCGTGTCGCGAACGACCGCGGCGGTGGATTATGTCGACTCGGTCAGGTTCTCCGCTTCGGGCGGCGCGCTGATCGCGGGCGAAGACAGCTGCGGCCGCCTGCTGATCTGCGCCGATTGATCGCGGATCGATCGCCGATCGATCACTTTGGTCTGTTGGCGGCGATCCCCGGAGCAGATGTTCAGCGGTTAGGAAAATCGCTGAAAATCGGTCGGACACCGACGGTCTTTGTGAGGAAGAGGTGTATAGTTTCCGTTCGGTGATGCGGCAAGTCACTCGCCACGCGGTCTTGCTCGTCGCGCTGCTCGCAGCGCCCGCGGCTTCGGCGCACGCGCGTCCCTGGGAGGCGCGTGAGCCCAGCGTCGAACCGAAGCCGGCACATCAACTGAAGAACCCGGCCACCTGGCCCGCCGAGCCCGACGCGCCCGTGGCGCCGATTGACGCGGCGAAGTTCGCGGCGGCGTGGGCGTACCTTTGCGAGGTCGCGCCCGAGTCGACGACCGCCGCCCTGGCGCCGAAGATTCTGGCAGCGGCGAGCGCCGCGAAGAGCGATCCGTTCACGCTCGCCGCGCTCGCGCGGTTCAGCAGCCACTGCGACGCCGCCTACAAGGCGAAGAAGGGCAGCGCGTACGGACTGCTCGGCATCGAGCCGTCGATGTACCGCACCGAAGGCGCGCCTGACTTGCCCGTCGACAAGTCGGATCTGACGTTGAAGAAGTTGCTGGATCCGGATGTGAACCTGGCGGTCGGCGCGGCGCTGCTGGAGATGTGGAACGCGGCCCACAAGGAGCTCGACGGATCGTTCGGCGGGGGATCGCACCGCTCCGGCGTCTCGCACTTCATCTGGGGCGACGTCGTGCGCTCGAGCGGGCAGGAAGATCTGGTCCTGACCGCGCGCCGCCGCATGATCCTGAACTACCTCGGCAACAAGGACACGCCCCGCCCCGCGTCCTACGTGGGGATCAACGTCGTCTCGCCGCTGGACGCTGTGCCGCGCGTGGCGACCAGCGGGCCGGGCGACGATCGTTCGGGCGGCGCGCGGCGGCACGCCGGCCTCGACATCACCGGGATGGTGGGCGAGCCGGTGCGCGCCATCGCCGACGGCACCGTCATCTTCGCGGGCGTCAACAGCCCGAACAAATCGCGCATGAGCGGCATCCCGCCCGAGAAGATCCGCCGCTACCGGTATCGCCGGATGGGCGTCGGCGGGATCTACGTCTGCATCGAGCACACGCCGGAGCCGAAGAAGGTCGTCTCCTGCTACATGCACCTCAACAGCTACAACGTGAACGAGCGCGACGAGGTGAAGGCGGGCCAGGTCATCGGCGAGCTCGGCCGCACCGGCGTCAAGATATCGCCGCCGCACCTTCACCTCGAGGTGCGCATCGGCGAGCGCCACACGAACCCGCTGCGGACGCTGGGCGACATGATGATCCCGCCCAAGGCGACGATGACCCACCAGTACAACGTGCGCGCCCAGCGCGCCCGCCTCCGCGCGCTGCGCAGCTAAGTCGAGGGATCGCGTGGGGGAGCGCGGGCTTTGCCCGCGCGAGCCCGTCGCGGGAGGTTTGGAACCCTGTTAGGGTTCCAATTGAGATGATCCGGAAGAACGATGCGCTCGACTACCACCGGGGCGGGCGGCCCGGGAAGATCGAGGTGGTTCCGACCAAGCCGCTCGTCACACAGCGCGACCTGTCGCTCGCGTATTCGCCCGGCGTCGCCGAGCCGTGCCTGGAGATCGCGGCCGCGCCCGATCTGGCGTGGGACTACACCGCGCGCGGCAACCTTGTCGCGGTCGTGACCAATGGGACCGCGGTGCTGGGCCTGGGGAACATCGGCCCGCTCGCCGGCAAGCCGGTGATGGAGGGCAAGGCCTGCCTGTTCAAGAAGTTCGCCGACATCGATGTCTACGATCTGGAAGTCGACGCGCGCGACTCGCAGCGCTTCATCGACACGGTCGCGGCGCTGGAGCCCACGTTCGGCGGCATCAACCTGGAGGATCTGAAGGCGCCCGAGTGCTTCGAGATCGAGGCGGGGCTGCGCGCGCGCATGCAGATCCCCGTGTTCCACGATGATCAGCACGGCACCGCGATCATCTCGGGCGCCGCGCTGATGAACGGCGCCGAGCTGGCGGGGAAAAAGCTCGGCGACATGAAGGTCGTCGTGTCGGGCGCGGGCGCCTCGGCGATCGCGTGCGCGAACTTCTACGTCGAGCTGGGCGTCCGCCTCGAGAACGTGACGCTTGTCGATTCGCTGGGCGTCATCTACGAGGGCCGCCAGGAAGGGATGAACGTCTACAAGGCGCGCTTCGCGCGCAAGGACGACGGGTCGCGCACGCGCGCCGACGCGATCCGGGGC
>DATMZL010000074.1:0-3024 GCA_035607075.1 Polyangia bacterium | reverse complement strand
GATTGTCGCGAGAAGGGGACCGAGGCGCGATCGCGGGTTGCCCATGTTCAGTAGCCGAGCTGCGGTTGCCGTTTGTGGCCGTACTTGTCAGGGACGAACGGCGCGGGACGCTTGTCGCCGCCGACGGTGATCGCGACGTCATGAACGCCGTCAGGGCCGACCACGATCGTCTTGCGCGTGATGGCCGACGCCGCTTCGTGCCACGCCGCCAGCTCGTAACGCCCGGGCGCGACGCCGCGAATCGTGAACGCGCCCGACGCCTGTGCCTTCGCGTAAAGCGGCGAGTCGACGACGAACACGTACCCGTTCATGGTTGAGTGAATGTTGCACAAGATCTCGACGGCGCCCGGGCTGTTGAATGTCCGCGTGTATGTCGCGCCGGTAGCGCGAATTCCAGCGTCGAAATCGTTGGGTTTGGCGATCGAGAATACGTTGTGATAGATGCGGTCGTCGTTACGAAATTGCACCGTCGTCCCGACGGGAACCGCCAGGACGTGCGGCAGAAACGTTTTTTCGCGCTGGGTCACGACCTGATTGGAGGGTGGCGCGATGCGCGGCATCGCCCCGTCGAGGCGCTTGAGCCACACCACGGTGCCGCCCGGGCCGATTTGACCGCCGCCGCTGACCGTTCCTGAAACCGAGATCTGGGACACTGCGGGCCGGCGCACCGCAAGTTGAGTGGCGCTGGAGTGGCCTCGCGGCTCGCGTGTTTCGCGCTGCTCGACCGTCTTGGTGTCGACGGGCGGCAGCTCGGTCTGATCGGGCGCGGTTTCCGCGTGTCCGCCGTTACCGTGCGCGACCTTGGCGCGCGCGTCGGTCAGGAGCGGCATCACTGCCTTCTCGATCTGCGCATCGAGACCGCTGATGCGCAGCAGCGTCTCCCACTTCTCGACCGCGACGGCGTAGTCGCCGCGCTGGTATGCGAGCTTGCCGCCCGCCATCAGGTTGAAGATCAGGTACTGGCGCTCGGCGGCGGCCTTGAACCCGATGTCCTGCGGCGTCTTGACCGCCAGCGGCAGCGGCAGATCGTCGCCGAGCCACCGGAGCGGTTCGGCCGCCGCGACCGAACGCACCACCGCGAGCCACACCGCGGCCGCGACGGAGATCGCCACGCGCCCGCGCATCACCATGTCCATACCACCGACGAGGTCACGACGTTGTTTGCGACGGTCGGTGCTCCTCTGAGCTCGCGGTTTATCAGATATTCGCCCTTCACGATCAGGTTGTCGCCGATGCCGATGTTGATGCCGCCGGTGATGCGGTCGACGATGATCGACGCGAACGACACGAACTCGCCGTGCCGCTGTTCGTAGCGCCCGTAAGGCGTGATACGAAACGGCGCGATCGGCAGGGGAAGCTCGTATGCGGCCTGGGCCCAGAAGCCCGAGGCGTAGAAATCGCTGGTGAACGTGTACATGCCCAGCCCCGTCAGCTTGCTCGGGTTGCCTTCGTCCTCATCGACCCTCACGAACTCGCCCGACAGCGACAGCCCCGCGACGAACACGCGCAGGTCGGCGCCTAAGAGCGTCTGCATCGTGCCGCGATCGTTTTGATCGTTGCGTGGCCCGCGCTCGGCGCTGGCGCCGACCTTGACCGACAGCCGCGCCAGGTTCAGCTCGTAGCCGACGCGCGCCGCGACGACGGGGACGCCCGTCAGGCTGCGCGACGATCCCTGCAGCGACTCGACGAACGTGCCGCTGTTTGTCGCCGACACGTTGAGGCTCAGCGCGGACGCTATCGGGATGATCTGGTAGCGGTAGAAAAGCTTCGCGCCGACCGACGTGCCGGTCGTGTAGCGCGCGAACAGCGACGGCGTGATGCCGATGCGGAAGTTCGCCTGGTTGTCGAGGTATTCGATGCCGAACACGGAGTCGAACTTGCCGATGCTGACGGCCAGCTCGGCGCTCTTGACCGGCGTGATGCGCCCAAACGCCTGCTCCAGAAACACGCGCGTCGTCTCGCCCGTGTTCTCGAGGCGCGGCACCAGCTGCACGCGCGTGAAGACCAGCACCGGCAGCTCGGCGGCCGTGTAACGGAAGTCGACGTTCGCGGTGTTGATCAGGAACGACGGTGTGCCGCCGATGCCGGCCGAACGCGGCAGGAAGCCGTTGACGAAGCGCGGGTTGCCGTTGGCGTCCGTTCCCGGATCCGTCGATGCCACCTCGCCGCGCGAGTTGATGGCGGGCGCGAACGGATCGACGCCGTAGTCGAGCGGCGAGCGGGTGTCGGCGGGGTGGAAGCTGGTGCCGTTTCCCTGCGCCTTCGCGAAGCCGACGTCGACGTAACCGGTGACCACCAGCGGCGCGACCTGCGGCGACGCGCCCGTCGCGGGCTCCTCGACCGCAGCCTCGTCTCCGGGCGGGGCCACCTCGGAGGCCGCCGCGTCGGTGAGCGCGGGCACGGGCGGCGCGTCGGCCGCGCGGGCCACACCGGGCAATCCAACGCCGACGCCGACGTTGCCCGCCAGCCAGACAGCCGCGATGGCGCCGCGCGTTCTCACTGATTCACCGGGACGGCCTTCTTTTGCCAGAGGACGATCGGACCGGTCTGCATGATGTCGGTGGGTTCCAGGTGACCTTCGCCCAGCACGGATTCGAGCTGCGCCTGGCTGTCGAGCCACACGCATCCACCCGGGAAGTTGGCGGCGGCGTCGAAGCAGGCCTTGTCGAGCGCGAAGCGGCCCTCGTACTCCAGCGGATCGGCCGCGGACGCGTCGCGCGCCGCCGGGTGATCCGCGCCGTGAAACGGTCCTGCGGTGCCGGGCAGCCACACCTTGTACAGGCGCCACAGACCGCCGTAGCGCGGGCGCGGCCCGGCGGGATCGCTGGCGACGTCGCCGGCGCCCAGCACGCGCGGCTCCTCGACGTTCAGGCCGCCGTCCGGTTTCGCGAACACGAACATCGGCGACGCCTCGACGATCGCGCCGTGCGCTTCCACCGCTAGCTCGAAAAGGTTGGGACCGAAGTCGAACAGGCCGAAAACCTCGACCGTGCCCTCGTCTTCGCGCACGGCCTCGCCCGTCGG
>DATMZL010000076.1:0-2023 GCA_035607075.1 Polyangia bacterium | reverse complement strand
CAGCCCGTCGTACACGACGAGCCTTCCGCTGGCTTCGTCGCGCCAGTGGTAGCTGAGCGCGACGTTTCGCTCGCCCGCCGCCGGCCACGGCCGCGCGCCGCTGTTGTAGACGTCGACATCGAAGGTGGTTGCGACGCCGGGTCGCATCGGCCCCGGCGCCCCGCCGATCGGCGTGATCGTCGAGCGGTACCAGACCTCGTCGTTCCAGAATTTCAGACGGAGACCGGACGCCGAACCGACAGCGGTGTTCCCGACCGCGAGCAGGCCCAGCACCGCGAGAACGGCCGGCGCTTGCCAGCGCGCGTGCGTTCGCCGAAGCATCGCGAACACCGCGATCCCGGCTACGGCCACCGCCGCGGTCAGCAGGGCGGCGCGCGAAGCGGTCAACGCCAGTGCCTCGACGATCAACAGCGCCGCGAGCGTCGCCACGGCGGTCCCGATCTTGAAACGCGAACGCCGGCGGAGATCGAACGCCGCCCCCGCCGCGAGCACGACCGGCAACGCGGCTTCGAGGTACATCGCCGCGATGTTCGGATACTGGAACGGGCCACTCGCGCGCGGCAGGCCGAAGACGTCGAAGCTCGCGTAGTGGAAGCGCGCCAGCGCCACGCCGGCGCCCGGCACGTGAAGCTCGGCCCACATGAGAATCGCGGCCACCACGGCGCCGATGCTCATCGCGACGGCAGTCGTCAAGGCGGCGACGGGCGCTCGCAGGAGGTTTGCGGCCGCCACGTAAAGCGAGAGGCCGCCCAGGCTGCGCAGCGCAAACTTGATCGCCTCCGCGCGCGCGAGCGGCGCGTGCGCCGCCGAAGCCACCAGCACCAGCGCGAGCGCAGCGACGCCCGCGTGCCGCACGGCGATGCGGCGCCAGGGGAGCTCGCGCCAGCGCGGTAACACGTCGACCGCGATCGCGGCGGCCGACAGAGCCAGCGCCGCGTAGAGGACCAGCTCAACCGAGGTCAGCTGCAGCGGCCCGACGCGCGCGACGGGCGCCGTCGGCTCGAAGGGCAGGGCGAAGGCCAAGAGCGCCAGCGCCGCACGCGCAAGCGACGCCGTCCAATGATTCTCTGGCAACGTGGATCCGGTAAATGCCATCGACGCATCACCACGTAGAAATCAGAACCCTGGGAGGGTTCCGAACCTCCCGCGATGGGCTCGGGCCGGCAAAGCCGTCCCTCCCCCACGCGGTTTCGCAGCACCCGCCGAGGCAGGCGCCGGTGGCGCAGTATACTCGCTGCGCGAGCGTCGCATGAGTCGCGTCCTGTTTGCGCATGGCCATCTGCTGCGGTTCGACCGCAAGCAATATGCGATCGGAAAGCCGTATCCGCCGCTGGCGACGATCACCGCCGCGGCGTATCTGCGTTCCCTGGGACACGAGGTCGCCCTCTACGATCCGATGCTGGACGACGACACGCGCGGGTTCGCGCCGGCGCTCGCGCGCGTGCGGCCCGACGTGGTCGTGATCTACGACGACGTCTTCAACTGGTTCACGAAGATGTGCCTCGGGCGCATGCGCGAGGCGGCGCTGGGGATGATCGCCGCGGCGCGTGCGGCCGGCGCGCGCGTCATCGTGTCCGGGCACGACTCGGCCGACGCGCCCGAGCTCTACCTGAACGCGGGCGCCGATTTCGTCGCCATGGGCGAAGCGGAGATCACCCTCGGCGAGCTGCTCGCGCACCTGGACGCGCCCGCAGGCGTCCCCGGGCTGATGTTCCGCGATCGCGGGCTTGTGCGGCGGACCGGTCCGCGCGCGCTGCTCAAAGAGCTGGAGACGCTGCCGATCGCGGCGTGGGATCTCGTCGACGTCGATCGCTACCGCGCGTTCTGGCGGGCGCGTCACGGCTATTTCTCGCTCAACGTGAACACGACGCGCGGCTGCCCCTACAAGTGCAACTGGTGCTCGAAGCCCGTCTACGGCAACACGTATCACACGCGTACGCCCGTCGACGTTGTCGCCGAGATCCGCCTGTTGCGCGAGCGCTATGCGCCCGATCGTCTGTGGTTCTGCGACGACATCTTCGGG
>DATMZL010001577.1:0-2204 GCA_035607075.1 Polyangia bacterium | reverse complement strand
CACCATCACGGTGCACAACAACGGTCCCTCGACCGCGACGAACGTCATCGTCACGGACAACCTGCCGGCTCACACATCCTTCGTCAGCGGCGTCGACGGAAGCAACAACGTCGTCTGCACGCAGGTCATCGCCGGTGTCATCAAGTGCAACCTGGGCAGCATCGACCCAGGTCAGGAAAAGACGATCTTCATCACGCTGCACATACTGTCGAACACGCCCGATGGGACGGACGTCACGAACTGCGCAACGGCAGACGCGAACAACTCCGATCCCTCGATTCCGGGGTGCGACACCATCAGTGTCTCGGCGCTGGCGGATCTGTGGATCGACAAGCAGGGCATGGCTCCTGCGGGCAACCCGTCGGGTGCGCTTGTCTACTTCATCACGGTGCACAACACGTCGGGGTTCGTGGCCGACGACACACCGACCTCGGGGAGCGGTGGCCCGTCCGACGCGCAGAACGTCCACGTGGTCGACCAGCTGCCGCTGACCTCGAAGTCGATCGTCGTGCAGTTCCTGTCCCCGAGCTGCAGCTACAACAAGGCGCTGAACCAGGTGACGTGCAACACCGCGACGCTCCCGTTCGGGACAAACGTCACCTACCAGATCCAGATCCAGATCAAGGGCTCGAAGGGGACGCTGCCAAACACCGCGTGCGTGACGAGCACGACGCCGGACCCGGCGGATACCCCGTCGTGCCAGACCGGCTCCAACAACTTCGACACGGTGAACAACGTCGTCCAGGGCAGCACGGGCAAGCCGAAGCGCCCGTAACGCCCCACCACCACGACGTGAACCCGCGGGGGCCGCGCAATGCGGCCCCCGCACCTTTCGGGGAGGGCGTCGCAGGAGCGGCCGCCTCTACGCAACAGCGTCGAGGGGATCAGGGGTGCCGTCTTCGGCGCCGGCGACCGCGTAGTCGCCGATATGCAGCTGGTGCCAGGCGCGGGGCGCGAAGCACGGTGAGACCCATGCCGGCCCAACGCGCAGGGCGGCCGGACACGGGCAAACGCGCGGCGATCAAGACTGCGGACGTCAGCAGCGCCGCCTGCCTCCACTGCTCGAGCCGACGCGAATCGGGGCAGAGGGGACATGGAAGATGCGCCGCGAAGTGTCGCTCGGCGACGGCAAGACCGGTGAAGGCAAGACTGCTGCCTGCTGTCCTCGACAAGCTGGTCGGCCGGCGGCGGATGATGAACGGCGGAGCGTCGACCGCACGGAATCTCGCCCCGGACAGCGCGAGACGGAGCCAGTAATCCCAGTCTTCCTGCAAGCGCAACGTCTCATCGAACAGGCCCACACGATCGATGGCGGATCGCCGAAGGCAGAGCGCGCCGATGTGTGGTGAGCCCATCGCGAACAGTTCGTGGACTGGATCTGCATCGAGTGGTTTCGGAGTGTCCTCCGAATAGAGATCGTGGCCGTCGACAAGATCGATCGCGCGGTAGGCGCAGTGGAAGACCTCGGCCTGCGGTGCGGCCGACGCGGCCCCTATAAAGGCCTCGAGATACCCCGGCGGCTGGAGGTCATCGGCATCGAGAAAAAGAAGCAACTCAGCCGTCGCTCGAAGGATTCCCGCGTTGCGCGCCGCCGACAGGCCTCGATTGAGCTGCCGGACCACGACGATCTCGTCACTGAAGCTTCCGAGGACGCTCGGTGTCTCGTCCGTCGAACCGTCATCGACGACGATGATCTCGCACGCGATTCGCTGGGCTTGAACGCTGCGGATGGCATCGGCAACCCAGGCCGCTCCGTTGAACACCGGGATGACGACTGTGACGTCCGGAGATGACACGAGCTACGTCCGCGGCCGCTGCCTGGTGGGCAGGTCAGCCCTTGAACCAGGTGACGATCGTGAACCGCTCGCCGTCCGTGACCGGTGCGATGCGGTGGACGATCTCGGGCCTGAAGGCAACGAGCAACCCCGCCTCACCGGTCAGGCCAAACTCGCGATCCGCCATGCGTGGGTCATCCATCAATCCGAAGAAGCCGAGCGTGCCGCCCGTGAACGATCCAGCCTCCGGTTGTGGCGATTCGCCGTTCAGAAAGACGATCGTGGAGATCACGCGGCCGGTGACCACCGTGTCATCTGCCCCCGTTCCCACGGGGACGCTGTCCGCGTGCGCCTTGAAGAAGTCACCGGGCCTGTAGATCAGGAACTCCGGCGTCCGGTATCCGGTCGTCTTTACCTCGAAGTGATCCT
>DATMZL010000551.1:0-3588 GCA_035607075.1 Polyangia bacterium | reverse complement strand
CGGCCCCGACGGGGCACGCCGAGCACGACCAGCGCGCTCGCGCCGACGACGATGTCCGAGAACAGCGCGAACGCGTCGCGCTCCGCCCGCTTGCCGGCGGCGTCGCCCGGAAAACGCCAGGGGCGGCGCGGTCGGCCGTTGGCGGACAGCCGCCCGCCGGGCCGCAGCACCGGCACGATCACGACGCTGCCCATCAGCGCGGCGGGATCGAGGCCGGCCGCCAGCCGCGCGGCGGCGAGGGCCGCCGTCGTCTCGTAACCGCGCGGCGCGCCGATGATGCTGACGCGCGGGCCGGGCTTCAGCCCGACGACCACCCACGCGGGAACCGACGGCGGCGGCGCGCGCTGCGCGGACGCGCCCGCCGCTCCCGACCGCGCGCTCGTCGGACGCGGTGCCCGCCGGCGCGGCGAGAGCGGGATCTCGACGGCGCGCGCTTCCCCGGGCGCGACCGTCACGCCACCAACCCGGACACCGCGCGCGGGAGGCTCGACCAGCATGTGAACCTATTCGGTGCGTGCGCTCGAGAGCTTGGCGACCTCGGCGCGCAACGCCTGCAGCGCGCTCCGCTCGAAATCGAGGAAACGGAGGCCGATCCAGCGATCCTGCTTCACGGCCACCTTCGCCTTGCAGCGCATGAGCACGCGGTCGTTTCCGTCGATGATGTCGATCTGGTAACCAGTTCCGAGAGGAACGTCGCTGTCGGCGGGCAGGAAGCAACCGCCGACGCCGACGTGCAACAACGGGTTGTACGTGAAGAAGCGCGCGCTCGCGGCCGTCAGGCGCACGCGCACGGCGCCGTGGTCGAACTCGACCAGCGGCACGACACCGGGGGTGACCGGAATGTCGGGCGCGGCTTCGGTCAGCGCCACCAACTGGTTCACCAGCGTCACCGCCGCCTCGTCGAGGACGACGAACTTCAGGCCCATGCGCGGCGGCTCCGCGATGGCGCGCACGACCTCGGCGCGGCCGTTCAGCGCCACCATGCCGTCGTCGATCACGAACTGGAAGTCGACCACGGCGCCGACGGGGAGCTGCGCGTTCGCCAGCAGCATCCCCGAGCGGCTCACGTTCACCAGCTCGGCTTCGATGAACTCGGAACCCTGCTTCTCGTCGGGGATCGTGCACATCACCTGCAGCGCGACCGAGAAGCGCGGCGCGCGGGTGACGAACGCGCGCACCTCGTCCGCGCTCAGGGCCGAGCGCTTTGGCGTCGCTGGCGCGTTCGCCGTCGGGGGCGGCGGTCCGCCGCGGTCCTGGCCCATTGGATCGGCCCGTATAATACCAGTTCCCTTGAACCGCATCGCGCTGGTGACACACACGACGAGCTACGGCGCCGCCGGTTTCGTCGAAGCTTGCCGGCGCGCGGGCAGCGACGTCGTGCTCGCGTCAGATCGTTGCCACGTGCTCGACCGCGCCTGGCACTGGCCCGCCGATTCGCTGGTCATCGACTTCAGCGATCCCGACGCAGCGGCAGCGATGATCGCGGCCGCGGATACGCCGGAGGCGGCGATCTCGGCGGTGCTTCCCGTCGGTGGCGAGCTGCCGGCGAAGGTGGCCGCGGCGGCGGCGCGGCGACTGGGTCTGCCCGCGAACCCGCCCGCGGCGATGGCGTGCGCGGCGAACAAGCTGCTGATGCGCCAGCGGCTGGCGGCGAACGATCCGCTGGTGAAGCAACCGCGGTTCTTCACCGTTGCGGGCGGCACCGCGGCGGATGTCGTGGCTGACCGCGTGACCGCGCCCGACGGCGTCGGGTTCCCGTGCGTGATCAAACCGCTGATGCTGTCGGGCAGCCGCGGCGTCATGCGCGCCGACGACCGCGCCGCGCTCGCCATCGCGCTCGCGCGCCTCGAACGCCTGCTCGCGGATCCTGCGCTGCGCCGGCCCGATCCGGAAGCGGCAGGACAGATCCTGGTCGAGTCGTTCGTCGCGGGACCGGAGCTGGCGCTGGAGGGAATCCTGACCCGCGGCGCGCTTCGCGTGCTCGCCCTGTTCGACAAACCGGATCCGCTCGACGGACCGACGTTCGAGGAAACCATCTACGTGACGCCGTCTCGGCGCGCGGAGGTCGACCAGCGCCGCATCGCCGACGCGGTCGCCGCCGCCGCGCGCGTTCTCGGCCTCGAGACGGGGCCCGTCCACGCGGAGCTGCGCTGGTCGTCGCAGACCGAAGGTCCGGTGCTGATCGAGATCGCGGCGCGTCCGATCGGCGGCCTGTGCGCTCGCAGTTTGCGCTTCGAAGACGGGCTGTCGCTGGAAGACGTGGTCGTGCGCCACGCGCTCGGGGCTGGCCCGGTGCCCGGGCGAATCTCGGGCGCGTCGGGTGTCATGATGATCCCGATTCCGGCGCGCGTCCCCAGCGCGCTGCGCGCTGTCGACGGCGTCGACGCCGCGCGCGCGGTGCCCGGCGTGGACGACGTCGTCATCTCGGTGCGCGTCGGCGAGACGCTGGTCCCGCTGCCCGAGGGCGCCAGCTACACGGGATTCATCTTCGCGACCGGCGACGATCCCGCGGCCGTCGAGCGAGCGTTGCGCGAATCGCATTCGCGCCTCCGGTTCACTGTGGCGCCGCTGGTCGCCGTCGCGCGCTGACGTGTGTGGGCCAAGGTGGGCCCCGAACTTCGCGCCGCGGCTAAACGCTCTGAGCCATCCCGCCGATGTGGTGGCTCTACATCACATGACCCAGTCGCGACCTGCGCCTTACGTGTCCGCTTCGTTCGTTCGTCTCTTCGGCGCGGCGCTGCTTGCCGCTGCAGGTTGCGGCGGATCCAGTTTGCCCGGGGGAACGCAGGGCAAGGGCGGCTCCGGCGGAATGAACGCCACCGGCAGCGCAGGGACCTCGGCGAGCGGCGCGGCCGGCACGTCGGCGAGCGGCGCAGCGGGCACGTCGGGGGGTGGCAACCCCGGATCGGCCGGCAGCACCAGCGGGCTCGCTGGTACCGGCGGGGGCACGGCGACGGGAACGGGTGGCACGGGCGGCGGCAAGATCCCGATCGGCCAGACCCAGTGCAGTGACGGCAAGGACAACGACGGCGACGGCCTGATCGACTACTTCGATCCCGAGTGCATCAGCCCGGCGGACAACGACGAGAGCTCGTTCGCGACGGGAATCCCGGGCGACAACATCGACGCCTGCAAGCAGGACTGCTTCTTCGACGGCAACTCCGGGATGGGCGACGACGGCTGCCTGTGGCAGCTGCAGTGCGATCCGCAGAGCGTCGAGCCGAAGTGCCCGTACAGCATGCAGTACGCCAACCAGCACACCGACACGTGCTCGGTGTCGGCGTCGCAGTCGCAACGGTGCATCGACACCTGCCGCAAGTGGGTCCCGAACGGCTGCGACTGCTTCGGCTGCTGCGTGGTGCCGGGCGCGTCGACGCCGATCCGGCTGGCGGCGACCTGCACGGCCGCCGACTTCGGCAACCCGATGAAGTGCCCGCCCTGCACGCAGGTCACGCAGTGCTCGAACCCGTGCGAGCGCTGCGAGGTCTGCCTTGGAAAGCCGACGGTCCCGGCGGACTGCACGGCCACGCCCGACGCCGGCACCGACTCCGGCACCGACAGCGGTACGCCCGGCGGCTGCGAGGGCTA
>DATMZL010001547.1:0-8552 GCA_035607075.1 Polyangia bacterium | reverse complement strand
CTCCCCTCCACGATCAGTGGTACGCTTGTGTCTTCCATCCGGCCGCACGGACGCGGCGCGATCCTCAAACCTTCGAGGTGGCCGCCGATGACGCAGACGATTTTCTCGCTCGTGCTGGTAGCGCTTGGAGTATTTCTCCTCTGGAAGCGCGACAAGGAAGCGCTCGCGATCGAGGCTGACCGGCGGCGTGCTGCGACGGCCGCGGCATCCGAACCAGCAGAGCCGAAGCTGATCGCGTGTCCTGACTGCGGAACCGAGATCTCGACTCGCGCCGTCGCCTGTCCGAAGTGCGGTGCGCCCACGCCAAAACCACGGAAAATCGACGTTGTCGGTGCCTGGTGCCCCAACTGTGGGAACCGAGACAGCGAGAAGCGCGTCGCCGGTGCGCTCGCATTCCGGATCATCGCCGCGATCGTCTTGGTCGTTCCCGTTGTGATTCTTTTCGCTATGGCAAGCACGACCGCGCGGCTCGGAGGAGCCTCAGATCCGATAGGCATGGGGCTGACGTTGTTCGCAGGAGTCGGTGTTCTCGTACCGGCGGCGATCCTCTCGATCATCTGGGCGCTGCTGCCGCGGCACTGGAACTGCCGGTCCTGTCGCAACGTATGGCGGGCCTGATTCACGCGGCGGCCGCCTTCCTGCCGCCGCCCGTCTTCCGGATCGCATTCATGAGCTCCGCCCACGAGCTGCGGTAGAGCTTGTGCATCTTGAAAATGGTCGAGGCCGACGGCATGCAGAAGCCCGTTTCGAGTCGGCTTAGGGCCTGCTGAGTCACCCCCAGCGCGGCCGCCGCAGAGGACTGGGACAAGCCCGTCCTGAGCCGCAAGCCCGCCAGTTGGCTGATTCGCTTGGCATCCCTTGCCGTTGCCATGGCGCGGCACACTACTCACGGTTTTGTGGCCAGTCAACTTGTTTTTGTTGACAGCCAACAGATCGGCGTCTAGGTTCCCGTCCGTTGCTGTCTACCGGGTGCGGTTGCGCCGGCCGGCGGCGGGCCGTGCGGTGTCGATGAAGGATCGACCGCCGTTACGCGTCTTCCGTAGGTGCTCTAGGAAGTGCGTGATCGCCTCGTACATGAACAGCGACCGGTTGCTCCGGAAGAGCTGTGCCGATGCCGCATCGACCTCATCGAGCTGCGCCGGATCGAAGCTGACGGAGCGAGTCACAAAACGAGGGTCGTCGTGAATCTCTTCGCGCGCCGCGCCGTTCCTCTTGCTCATGACGTCGCCTCGGGGGTCATCGCGTGAGCGCGTGTGATTTCTGGGAGGGGGTCGTTTCGAGCGACTTCGACCGGCAAGAAGCGGTGATCCGGTTCCGGAGACCCGATGGAAAGGACGTGCTGCTTCGGCTGAAGGCGACCGAGATGATGCGGTTGAACGATGACGTCTTCGCGCTCCTGCACCGCGTGGGCGGAGACGATGGAGACGATGGGGGCGGCTTCAACGGAAGACCGAAGACCCCTACGACGCCTACAACCACCTCCTCCGTAGACGACGAATCGCTAGATCGATTTCTTTCCGACGCGCTTCGAGGGCCGCGATCTCCTGATCGGAAAGCTGTCGCCGCTGACGGCACAGCTGCACCGCTTTCTTCAGCTCTCCCATCTCCTTCGCGTGAATCAGTCGCTCCAGCTTCATCCTGCGCCGATGCTCCATCCAGCCGGCGAGGCCTGTTACCACGATGGCTGTTAAGGCTGCTGTGAGCGCCCAGAACGGAATCGACAGAGGTGGCTGCCTCAAGATCGAGGCAACTGCACCGAACAGGATCGTGACCAGACCTGCTGCTGATGACAGCGTGGCAATCCATCGGTGCAGCGGGCGCAGTCTCACGATCGACCTCGGTTCGACGCTCGCGTTCGAACTTCGACGGCTTCGCGTGGGCGAGATCCTTGCTCACGCTCTCAACTCCCCGCAGCCCCGAGCCGATGCACGGATGTCCGCGGCCGGCGACACGCACACGGCGCACGGACGATCGATCCCAGGAGGCCATCATGGGCGGCCCGAGGTATTGCTACCGAGTTCCGGAGGACGAGCAGCAGACGTGGTGGACGGTGAAGCTGGACGGCTTTGGGGAGGTCGAGATCCTCGACCCGTGTGGGGACGATCCATTGCGTCATCCGGATCCGTGGCAACGGCTCGTGAACCGCTACGCGGCCGGGCACGCCCCGATGTTGCGCTACGCGCTCGGACGCGCGGCGCACGAGCTCGAGCGAGCGAACCCGCCGGCGCGGTCGCGCGAGGGAATCCTGCTGGCATTCCTGTACTCGGTGCTGCACGAGTCGAGGCCTCTGGTGTACGACGAGATGAGAGCGCTGCATCAACGAGGACAGCTCGAACTGTATTTGGAACGAGCGGCGTAGCAAGGAATTATCGGGGCGGGATGCAGCAAACCCGCATAAACACAGCGTTTTCTGAGGATCAGGATGTCGCATAAGAAGCATCGCGTGTAAACCTGTTGCGGGGCATTGACATATAACGAATGTCAACCCGCGCAGTGATACGCCGCTACGCGACAACCTGCTCCTCTGCGATCGGCACGCGGAGGGACCCACGGTGGCGCCGGAGCCAGGGAAGGACCGGAAGAATTCACAGCCTGACGCCGTTGACCGCTCCCCCGCGGAGCGTCAGGAACATCGCCCGCAGAGTGAGTCCGGGCCTTGGCGTGTCTCGAGGACGCCCTACCTGCGCGAGATGATGGAATCGGCTGCCGTGCCGCGCGTGGTCGTCACAGTCAGCCGAGCCCTGGGCAAGAGCGAGATGTTGCCGCAGGTGGAAGTCCTGTGAGCCGCGCGCCGCGCGACCGCGCCGCGGGCTACGTCGTCTACCCGGACGACTCGTTCAACGACCCGTTGTACCGCGCGCTCGGAGCGCTCGGACGCGGGATTTTCGACGCGCTGGAGAAAGCGCTGTGGAAAACCCCGGAGATCGGTGTCGTTCAAGACGATGACGAGCTGCTCGCGTCGCTGGGGCTGTGCTCGGCCGAGGAGTGGATAACTGCGCGCGCACGCGTCGCGCGCATGTTCGACACCACCTCGAGGCCCGGTTTCTGGATCCACACCAAGCACGTCGAGCATCACCGCGCGCTCCAGACCGCCTATCAGCGCGATCTCGCGCAGCGCCGCGCGGCCGGAAAGGCCTCTGCGGAGAAGCGGCGAGAGGCCGGTAACACGAAGCCTCCCAAGGGAGGTGGAACGGGCCGTTCAACGAAGCGCACACGGCGCGCCAACGGTTCGGTGGACGAGCCGTTGCACGAGCCGTTCAACGAGTCGTCCACGGACCGGTCGACGGTCCGCCAACAGAACGGAGAACAGAGTCTTCTCGCTTCGCTCGAAGACTCAAGAACGGAGAACCCCTCAGGCTCACTCCGTTCGCCTTCGGGAGAAGTTGCGTCTGCTTCTTCGCTCTGCTGCGAAGCAGACGCCGCCGCGGTCGATTGTGGACATGTGGATAACCGTGCAGCGGCCGCGCTGCGTGCCGCCGGCGAGACCGTGCACGTCGCGCCGTCGCTGCGCCGGCCGGACCGGGGCCGCGTGCTCGAGCTCGAGCCCCGGCCGCTGGGTGACGAGTTCCCGGCCGGAGCGCTGTGGGACTGGATCAGCCGGCAGCCCTCGATCGAGCGGCCGCGGCCGCTGATGGCGTGGTGTGCCTGGCTGTGGCGCAAGAACGGCCTCGCCGAGGATGCGAAGGCCTGGCAGCTCGATCCGCTCGAGACGCTGCAGGCGTTCTGCACCCACGTCACCGAGCACCGCGTCGGTGTGCAGGAACTCTATGCCTACCACCGGCTGGGCTCGCCGGCGCGCGAGGCGCTGCTCGGCTTCCTGCGCGATCAGGCGCTGCTGCGCGGCAGCACGCAGCGCGACGCCGACGAGCGGCGGCTGCTCGGGGTGGAGGCGCGATGAACGTCTGGTTCAACTACCCGTTCAAGAAACTACTCGCCGCCATGCTCGACGGGGTCTGGGACCACGAGGTCCGCGGACACGTCGTCCGCATCGGTCCAGTTGCGCTCTGCCTGATCTGGAAAGCGCAGCAGCCATGAGTGCCGACGGGCCGCGCGTGCGTGTGATCCCGCCCGGCGTCTCCGGCGCGGATCTCGCCGCCATGGACGAGGAGGCGAAGGCATCGAACACGGAGGTTCGGAACGTGACGAAACCGAAAGCGAAGCTGCCAGGCGCGAAGTACAAGGCAGGCTCGGCGCCGCCGGCGAAACCGCCGAGGCAGAAGAGGTGCTCGCGGTGCGGGTCGGTCGGCCACACCGCGCCACGCTGTGGGCGGCCGGGCGCTGAGCCGAAGCCGAAGCCCGCGAAGCTGCACCCGTCTACGCTGATCGCGCTCGCCGAGGAGTACGAGGAAGCAGCCCAAGGGCTGCGCAAGGCGGCGGAGCTGCTGTCGTGAGCGTCGAGGAACGCCTCGGCGGCTGGCGCGGCGATGGGAGCTTCGATCCCGACGGCCGCCACGACACGCCGCGCAGCGTCGCGATGCGGATCCTGATCTCGAAGCGCCGCGAGCTCGCGGACGGCCTGCGGCTGACGCCGTGCGACGTCGCCGCGCTGATCTGCGCCGGCGCCGATCGCTCGCAGCTCGAGCCGATGTTCCCCGTGCCGACGCTCGAGCGCTGGGCCATGTGCCGCGACTGGCGATCGTGGGAGCTGCTCGAGTGGACCGCCGACATCGCCGGCCCGCGCAGCGTCGCGGCGTTCACCGTCATCCGCTGCGGCTACGTCGAGGGCGGCTGGTGGGGCGGACGCTTCATGCCGCAGGAGCGCATCGCGCGCTGGATCGACGCCGGCTTCGAACGGCTGCCCTCGGCGTGGCAGGACCCTGAGCGCGTCGCGCGCTACGGCCCGCCCGAGGACGGCGTGTTCGCGCACCTGCGCGCGCTCCAGGCGGCACCGCTCGACGACGTCGTCGCTGCCGCGGCCGCGACGGCGCTCGAGCTCAACTTCGCATCGCCACCCGGGATGGATCCCGCGGAGGCCGCACCCGCCGGCGGATGCACGGACGCAACGAGTCCCGCCGGCGCCATTGCCTCACCACCCGAGGAGGCTGCGTGATCACGTTCAACCTCAAGGTCCGTGCCCAGGAGCTCGTCGACGTCAACACGAAGCTCGAGAAGGGCACCGTCCAGGTCACCGAGCGATTGAAGCTGACGCTCACCGGCCAGAGCGGCGACAAGAAGACGAAGTTCGTTCTGCTCTGCGATCCCGAGCTCCGCACGGAGTACGCGCTCAAGAAGATCGTCCGAGTGCAGCTCGACATCCCGCAGGGCGAGCTCGCGCTCGATGCCCCGCAGCCTGCCAAGCCGAAGGGCAACGGCGACGCGAACGCGACGAAGAAGCGTGATCGCCGCGGCGCGGCGGACATCGCGCACGCTGGACTCCAGTGAGCACTCGCGAGGTCCTCGTGTGCGACGTGTGCTCCGCCGAGTGCGTGAAGGGCGGGGAGAGCGTCCCGGGCGGCTCGACGATCCGCGCGAACATCATCGTCGGCGGCTCGACGATCGAGGTCGCGGCGCGGCTCGCGACGAAGGGCGAGGACATCTGCGTCCACTGCGCCGGCGACGCCATGCGCAAGGCGGCGCAGGAGCTGTCGCCCGCGCTCGCCATGAAGGGCTCCGGGATCACAACCCACACGGAGGTGGATGGATGCGCTTCGGATCGATGCTGACGGTGGCGGTGCTGGCAGCGCTGGCGTGCATCGTGGGTGCTGCAATCGCGGGCACCTACGACCCGAACCTATGCGGCGCGTTCGCGCACAACAACGAGGTTGTCACGGTGCCGACCGGGCAGACGGTGCATGTCACCGTCGATTGCTCGCGGTGCAGCACGTTCGTCCACAACTACGTGGTGACCATCACGGACCGCCACGGCCACACGCCCAAGGCGACGCTCGCCGTGTATCTCGGCGGCGTCGAGATTGGGCTTCACAACGGCCACGTCACGGACATCGGTGACGTGTCCGACGCCGCCGTGTATGACCTGCGGCTCGCGAGCGGCAAGAACGGCAACGAGGACGTGACGCTGCGATTCTCGGGTGCGATCACCAACCCTTGAGCCGCGAAGCGAGGAATGCCCGGCGCCGCCTCGCGCTCTCCATGAAGGGCGCCGGGATCATCGTCGTGCACGAGGGAGGTACGGATGCCTCAGCGGCAGTATCGAATCGAACGCTGGCAGAGCTCGAAGAACGGGCAGTTCTACTGGCACCTGCGCGCGCCGAACGGACGGATCCAGTGTCAGGGCGAGGGCCATCCGCACAAGCTCGCCATCCCGCGCGCAGCGAAGCGGATCGCCAAGGTGCTGCCGACGGCGGTGCTCGTCGACGTGACGGAGGCCGAGGCGCAGACCGGCGCGCCGACCGTCGGCGGCAAGCCCAAGCTGCCGCGCGGGCCGCGGTGAACTGATGGCCTGGGGGGAGCTGCGGTTCGCGGCCCTGGCGGGCCTCGCCGACTGTCTGATTTGCGGCGCGCTCGTCTCGTGGAAGCGCACCATCCCCGAGCTCGTCGCGCCGCGCGCGATCGGCGGCGTCGACGACATCCTCGAGAGTGTCTACTCGGCGCCGTGTCCGCACTGTCGCGGCGAGGGCCTCGAGCCAATCTCGAACAGCTTCTTTCCGGTGTTCGAGGCCCGTGTCACATGAGCCGCACCGGCCGCCGCAAGGGCAAGCGTGGCGAGCAGGACGTCGTGCGGATGCTGCGCGGGCTGTTCCCCGAGGTCCGAACGAAGCGCGCCGGCGGCGAAAGCGCGAGCGTCGATCGCGGCCGCGATTTGCTCGGCACTCCGGGTTATTGCATCCAGGTCAAAGCCATGCGCGCGCCGGCACCGTTGGCCGCGCTCGAGGAGGCGCTCGCGGCCGCGTCGCCGAAGGAGGTTGCCGTCGCATTCGTGAAGCAGAGCTGCGCGGGCAATCAGCACACGCGTGGCCAGGTTGGCGGCCGGTGGGTCGCGGTGCTCCGCGCCGAGGATCTGCTGTCGCTCATGCAACCAGTTCACCCTGACAAGGAGGTCGAAGCATGCTGAGCTCGAAGAAGTGGTTGGTCCCGCTCGTGTTGGCCGCGGTGACGATGTGTGCCAGCGCGGCCCACGCACAGAACTGCCTGCACTATCTGATCGACGTCAGCGTGGACAGCGACGGCTCGGCGTACACGCTGCGCGCGAAGGTGTTCCCGCCCGCGGCCAGCCAGACGTCAACGACAGTCGCACTCGACATCTACCCAGACCCGCTCGGCACGCCGCGGGTCTACCACGTCGACCAGGTCACGTTCCTCGGCACGAATCAGACGCCGCAGAGCACGCCCCATCTGCGCGACCAGTTCGGCACCGATCTCGGCGCGGTGGTCGTGAGCGGCGAGACTGACAGCGTGCGCATCAGCGGCATCAGCGCGGCCGCGCTCGGCAACCCGGACCAGTTCGTGTGGCAGATGACGCGCACGTGTGCCGTGAACGGCAACGTCATGGAGCAATGGCCGGACTGGTATCCGGCCCCGCCACCGCTTGCGGACCAGCCGGCCTGGTGGCCGGGCGTGCCGCCCGTGACGAACATCGCGCTGCCCGCGCGCGCGGCGACGTGGGGGAGGCTCAAGACCATCTATCGGTGAGACTTCCCGGCGGTTCTCGGGAGTCGTCGGGAAACTCATCCTTCCAGTTGACGAGCGCTCTCTGGCGCTTCGAAAGGAGGTGGTCGGTCATGGTGAACGCGCGCAGGCTCGGCGCCGCACCTCGATTCACATTGGACCTGGCACGTCCGCATCTCTGCACAGCAGCTTCGGCGGCCGGCGACTTGTCGCGTTCCTAGTCCGCCTGCGTTCGACCTAGCGTCCGTGAGTACCGCGGCCCGGGCCTAACCCGCTCGGGCCGCGGGGCTTTTGTGCCCGGCACCGGCCAGAAAAAAGAATGGGTGCTGGATTGATGCGGTCGCGCGCGCGATCGACCCGCGAGTTTCCCCGAGATCTCGCGCACCCTGTCACCCGAGCGGTTACGAGCGTCGCCCTTGCGCGCGCGCGAACATGCGCGCTCGATGGATCTCTGCTTCGAGCCTCCACTCTTCATCGACGCCGGCACTTCAATCGACTATCGCGCTTCGCTCGCGGGCCTCGGCTACTCCGCGAGCGACGGCTGGTCGCTGAAGTTCTATCTGTTCGGTCCGCCGCTCCCCGTCACCAGCGACTTGCGCGACGGCATCTCCGGCACGGCGGACGGCGATTCCTTCCTCGTCAGCGTGGGCCCGGCAATCACCGCGGATCTCACTCCTGGCCTCTACACCTGGGTCGAGCTGGTGACGGACGGAACCCTCGTCAAAACGGCGAGGAAGGGATCGCTGCGTGTCGAGCCCGGCATCACGGCGGCGATCGCCGGCGCGCTGCAGTCGTCCGACGAGATCGAGCTGGCGCTCATCGACGCGCGGATCCAGGAGCGGCTCGCGAAGGACGCCGCCACCATCGAGGGCTTCGACAAGCGGATCATTCGCGAGCAGCTCGAGCTGCTCTACAAGCGCCAGGAGACGCTCCGGACCCGGATCGCCTCGCGCCAGCGTGGTAACACGCAGCGGCCGCCGCAGCAC